>JANNEZ010000086.1:0-27582 GCA_031379255.1 Rhodoferax sp.
GCGCGCAAGAGCCGAAGTGTCGCCCTTCATGGCGCGCAGGACGCGTTCCGTAATCTGCTCTAGGTCGGCTTTGCGTTCGCGCAGGTACTCGTCTTCCATTTCGTCAAACTGGCGGGCAATCACTTCAAATTGGGAAGTCAGCGCCCACTCGGCGTTGTAAAGGCGTTCGGTGATCCAGTGTTTGACGCCGGCGATCAGCTCTTCGTCCTGCAACAGCATCAAATGCACGTCCAATAGAGCTGCCAGTTCGTGAGGCGCTTCTTTCGGGCCCATGTGGGCAATGGTTTTCTGCAGGCGGTGGATCTCGTCCACCACATGGTTTCGGCCGACCCGAACGCGGTCGATTTCAGCCTCAATCTCCGAGGCCCCGACAAAATAGTGCGCTACATCGACACGGCTGGACGCCACCAGCACTGCCCGCCCAATGGCGATGCCGCGTGCGACGGCCAACCCGTGGATTGAAAAAGTCAAATCAGGTTCCTCATAGGGCAATTTTTGGCTTCGCCGCTCTTCGAGAACACCGGGCCGTCCCTAGAAAAATTAGCCCTCTCGGGGGGCAGCGACAACACGAAGTGCGGGAGCGTGGGGGCCATATATTCACTCACCCTCCCCGAATTTGTCGTTGATGAGCGTCAACAAGCCAGCCATTGCCTCTTGCTCCCGCTCGCCATGGGTCTCAACCTCTATCGTGCTGCCAAGGCCGGCCGCCAGCATCATCACGCCCATGATGCTTTTGGCATTGACTCGCCGCTCCCCGCGCGACAGCCAGACCTCGCAGGGGAAACTGCCAGCCAGTTTGGTGAGCTTGGCGGACGCCCGTGCATGCAGTCCCAGTTTGTTGATGATGGTGACTGTGTGTTTGATCATGTTCAGGCGCGCGCCTTTTCGGCATTTTTTGTGTTCAATTTGGCGGTCGGCGCCAGAGGCGTGACCAGTTCGATGCCATTGACGCCACCTTGCAACGCACGCTGGACCAGGGAATCCAGCGGCTCGCTGCGGTAAGTCATGACCCGCATCAACATCGGCAAATTCACACCGGCAATGAGTTGCAGACTGGCGCCGTTGCTGAACTCGCGGGCAAGGGAGTAGGGCGTGGCACCCACGATGTCGGTCAACAACAGGGTGTTTGGGCGTGCCAGAGCGGCGATGGCCCTCGCAATGGCGCCCATCGTCTCGGCGGTTGGCGAATGGGGCAAGACGTCGACGGCCGCAATTTGCCCCTCCTGCTCGGAAAACACATGCAGGACACCGGCTCGCAGGGCGCTGGCCAGAGGTGCGTGTGCGATGATGACAATGCCGTTATTCATGGGTTGTTGCGGCCTGATTATCACTTTTGGCCGTAACAAAATGCGCATAGGAGGCCAGACAACACAGCAGAAACACGGCAAACGCACCCCGGAACGCATCGGGCTCGCTCAGGCCCAAAGCCCTGCACCCGTCAATCAGGAGTCCAATGCCCCACTGCACGGTAAAAATGCCAACGAACAAGACCAGGTTGTAGGCTGACAATGCGCGCCCGGCGAGGGCTTGGGGAAATGCCATGCCCACCGCCGGTTGCGAGAGCGACACAAAACTGCAGGCCATGCAGTACAAAGCCAGGGCGACTTCAGACCACGCACCTAAGGTGCTGCCGAAGCCGATCACAGCGGCAAGGACGATGAAACTTGAAGGCAGTCCGCGGGCAATCAACTCATCTGCTTTGAGCCCGCGCCGGGCCAGCCAGGGGCTGACGAGGCCCCAGGCCCAGAACGTGACCAGCATGCTCACGTTGATCCAGAAAAAACCGGTCGCTGCCTGGATGGGCGTGTAACCGGCGACGCGGGTCATCCAGGGCACCACCCACAAGGTCTGCATCGCCAGCAGGCCGCCATAACAAAAAAAGCCGATGGGCACCATTTTGCGGAAATAGGGATGTCGCCAGACTTCGGCGTAACTGGGCGCTGGCTTCGGGCTGGGGGCTGAATTTGCACTTGGGCCGGCTGCCGGCGCGCCTGTGGTTCCCCAACCCGGTGCGAGCCAGCCGACTAAAACAATCGCCAACAGCACCATCACGGCCAGCCCGAGGAACAAGGGCCGCCATCCGTAAATCGGCGCCAGCCACTGCACCGGCAATGTCGACGCGACCATGCCCAGCGAGCCGCTCATCAGCATCCACGAGTTGGCGCGCAGTTGGCCGGCGGGTTCGAACCATTTGCGATAACCCGTCAGCGGCGCCATCAGGCAGGCGCTGACACCGACGCCGCAGAGAATGCGCGCGGCCAGCAGCGAGCTAAACCCGCGGGCCATCGAAAACGCGATGCAGCCAGCGACTGCCACCGTGAGGAAACACATCAACACCTTTTTCGGGCCGTAGCGGTCCAGCCAGGCGCCCAGCGGCAGCTGGGTTGCGGAAAAGCCGAGGAAATAACCGCCAGCGAGCAAGCCCAAATCGCGCGCATTCAGCGCAAACTCTTGGGTGAGCGTGGGTGAAAGCGTGGCGGTGATGGACCGGATCAGCGCCGAAAAGAAGTAGGCGAACGCGAACGCACAAAACACCACGATGGCGCGCTGGCGTGTCAAGAGTGCCGTCATGGCAGTTTCAAGCCGTTGAAAAACGGCTCACTCATTTCGGCAGTCACGGTGTCTGCGTAAATGGCCGCATGAAACAGTTTGGATTCGCGCGAGAACCACAGGCCACTGACTTGAACGGCACTGCCGTCGGGGCGCCTGCCAGAGGTTGTCAACATCATCTGGGGTGCCGACAACCCCGGGACGTGGATCGGCACAGTTTTGGCGGCCGGGTTCCCCCGGGGCGCAGCAATGTTGGCCAGCACGGCCTGCTTCCAGTGGTCCAGCGCCATGGTGGCATCGGCCGTTTGCACAGTGGCCGTACCAACTACAAACGTTGCGTCGGCTGCGGTGCAGCTGTTCAGATTCATTTCAACGTCCTGGCCACCCAGATTGACCTTGCGGCCGGAGGCAACGGGCTTGCAGGGCATCAGCGCCACGAGCGAGTGGTCTTTTTGCTGGACTTCGCGCCAATTCAGGCTCGGGTTGCAGGCTGTCAACAGGACCGTGCCGACCCACGCCAATGTGCATAAAGAGGCGAGGGGTGAACGGGGCATGAGGCAATTATCCCCGGCACGCTGTACGCGGTGTCAGCTGCGCTTTTGGCGCGCATCGCCCGGAGCGGCTATTTGATGGCGCCGAAGACTTTTTTCAGAATATTGCTGCCGGTGCCCACCGGGTCCTGGCGAATTTTTTTCTCTTCCTCGCCGATCATCAGGTACAGGCCGTCGAGCGATTTGCCAGTCACATACTGCTGGATGTTGGCATCTTCCTTTTTCATCAGGCCCATGCCGGCGGCCTTGCCGGCGATGTCGTTGTATTGCGAGGCCAGGCCAACCTTTTCGGTGGCTTTGGTCACCACAGGCAGGAACTTGCCTTCCAGCGGGGTGCGCGTTTTTTCGGCAAAAAATGCCGTCACCGAGGTGTCGCCGCCACCCAGAATTTTTTTGGCATCCTGCACGCTCATGCCTTTGACGGCATTGACCAGCAGGTCTTTGGCCTGCGGCACCGCTGCTTCGGCTGCGCGGTTCATGGAGGTCACCAGCTCATCAATGCGCGCGCCCTGGCCCAGCGTGCGCAACAAGCCGGCGGCCTGTTCCAGAAAACCCGGCAAGGGAATACGCACCAGTGCATTGCCCAAAAAGCCGTCGGCCCTGCCCAGCGACTCCACGGCCGCAGTGGCGCCTTTCTGGAGCGCGGCCTTGAGCCCGGCTGACGCATCGGCATTGGTCAGGTCTGACAAAGACAGGGCCAGTGCCTGCTGATGCGCCAGGCCAATCACGGCAGCCAGCAGGGGAACCGAACAGGAATTAAAATCTCTACGCTTCATGGGTGGGCTTTCGGTTGTGAATGGCAGATTCAAAAAAAGGTGGTGATGTGGCAACTTTGACAACCAAGAGGACAACCAGAAGGTTTAGCCTCTATCTTGCCGCAACCGCCGCCGTTCTGGCAATCGGGCTTGCAGCATATCTGAACACCGGCACTCGTGCCGCGCCCGAGTCCAAATTTGTGTTGCTGGATGGTTCCAGCAAAACCACGGCGAACCTCATAGGCCGGGTCACCCTGGTGAACTTCTGGGCCACCAGTTGCACCACCTGCGTGGCGGAAATGCCCAAGATCATCGCCACCTATGACAAATACCACCCCAAGGGATTCGACACGATCGCGGTGGCCATGAGTTACGACCCGCCCAGTTACGTGGTGAACTACGCCCAAACCCGCAAACTGCCGTTTGACGTGGCCATAGACAACACCGGCGCCATTGCCCGCGCCTGGGGCGAGGTGAAACTCACGCCCACCACCTATGTGGTCAATAAACGCGGTGAAATCGTGAAGCGGTATGTGGGTGAGCCGGATTTTGCAGCTCTTCACGCGCTCATCGAACGGCTTCTGGCCGAGTCTTGATCCAAACCTCGTGGCCTGTGTCTGCTACTGCCAACAGTCCAGTGGGGTATCTGGCCAGCCATTCCAACCGGACTGCTGACCAGCCGACAGGGAACTCGTTACTCTGGATATGCTTCAACGCTGATTGAAAGTTTTATGTCGTCGGAGATTGCCGGGACGCCAAACTTCATTCCAAAGTCGGTGCGTTTGATTTGTCCTTCGACATAAGCGCCACACATCGGCTTCTTGCTGAAAGGGTGGGGGCCACAGTTGAAGGAAGTAACGTTGAGTTTGACTGGTTTGGTAACGCCCAGCAGAGTCAATGCACCATCCACACTCTCAAGCTTGTCGCCAGAGAAATTGAATTTAGTTGATTTGTAAGTCATTTCCGGAAACTCGGCGCTGTTGAAAAAGTCAGCAGCGCGCAAATGCTCATCACGAGAGCGTGCGCCGTCATTCCGCTTCGCGTCTCCAGTGGAGACGGATGCAGTCTGGATTTTTACTTCCAATGACCCGGTTTTGGCTGCTGCGTCCAGCACAATTTTTCCCGCCATGCGATCAAATCGCCCATGTATTGTGGTCATGCCCAAGTGGCCGACTACAAAGTTGGGGAACGAATGAAATGAATCGATGCTGTAGGTCGATGGAGCCGCTACAACGGTAAGTGGTGTGAGCAAAGCTAGCATCAATTTGGCGACACGGGGCATGTTGTTCTCCTTTGGAGTGGGTTGAAAAAGGGTTTACTGACTCAATAACCTTATTTGCCAGCGGCGCTTGCCGAAAACCAGGCAATCCCTATTGCAATCAGCACCGGGCCGAGTGCCGCCAGCGCCGTCAAGAACGCCCTGAGCCAGACGGCCTGCGACCCCAAGGGTACGAGGCGCGTTGCCCACGGCGAAAACAGCAACGGAATCAAACAGAACCACGGGAGCGAGGCGCTCATCACAGCCAATACACCGGCGAAACCGGCTATTGCACCTGCAGGTAGTGAAATTGTTTGACCAGACCGAGCAGGGCGTCCAGTGATCATCTGAACCAGAAGCGTTGCGCCAGCGCTGGCCCCCACCGCGATACCGATTAGTCCCAATACTGCCGAAGCCCCCAACACTGCGAGCACACCTGTGCCTAAACCAACCATTAGTCCGGTGGCGGCGCCACGCACAGGGTCTTCGCCAACCTGCATGGTGGAATCTACGAGCGCGCTTACGTAGACGATGGCAAGTACAGAGGCGAGTATGGCTGCAGGCATTTCCATTTGCGCCAATAGGCGCCAAATCATCCAGACACAACTTGTGGCGATCAGAAAGGCAATAGTTGACCGCTCCCGCAGACCCAATTCAGTCTGCCGGTTGAATTCAATCAGGACTACAACCAGAGCTGTACCTGCGCCAATTAAAACCAGCTTTTTAGTAGCTGTCAGGGACTCAAAGGACATGCCAATGGCCAATACGGCAACCGTGAGAAACCCAGCCACCTGAGCAATGCCCATCAGGCGGGAGTGCCGCAAAGGAATGGAAACAATCAGCGCAACAATAAACGGTGCAATTCCTGATTGCACCGCCGGGTTTTGCAGCAAATCATTCATCGGTGAAGCACAGTTGACAGGAAGCAGTTCGGGACTGCAAAAGTGTTGATGAAATTAACCGTCCAAAGGGGAGGATTATGACCATTTTGACTAATTTGCCGGAAGAACCTGAGCCCTGATTTCTCCTGGCGGGTGAGCACGCGTATGGATGTTGACGTACCATTTTCCTGCCAACAGGTCTGCTACCTGCGCTGGATTGAGGGTGGCTTCGCCCTCAATCGGACTGTTCGCATTCGTGAAGCCAAGTGCGACGCCTGCATTCTGGCCAACACCAGCTGGCCCGTGGAAGTGACCTGCCACCGCAGGTCCGCTCAGATCGGAATAAGTTACCTTGTATTTCAATCGACTGGTATTGGTGTCGAGCCACGCTTCAACGGTGCCAGCCCCACTTCTCGCAACCGGTGGAACCTCCTGCGCTCCCGACAAGGTGCCCGTAAACTTGACAACTTTGGTCTCGCTCGTTCCACTGCAGGCAGCCAATCCGGCCACCAATGTCCAAACGAAGAAATATCGAACCAGTCGCAGGGAAGTGATCGGCATAATTTTCTCCAGCTATGTACAAATTCAGATCGAAAAGGGCTGCTTTTGAAGCGACTGAGACAGACTTTTAAGCGCATCAATAGAAGACACTTTGTTCCCCGTGTCCCCACAGAACTGAGGGGTGTCGCATTAAAAAGTTCCCGGACAAAGTCATTTCAAGGGAAAGCACCAACAGTTTTGCAAGCTCCCGAATCTCCCGCAGATGTTCTAAACTTGTCTTCTGATCCTGTTTTGCAATCTTGGACAAACCCCAGATTATCCTCACTGAATCAACTGACGTTCAGAGTATCGACACGGCCCGGGATATTTTCCGGGAGTACGCCTGCAGTCTTGGCATTGATTTGTGCTTTCAGCAATTTGATGAAGAGTTGGCTTGCCTGCCGGGGCAGTACAAGCCTCCGCGTGGAATTCTACAGTTGGCATGGGTCGGGGGCAACGTGGCTGGCTGTTGTGCGCTACGGCCGCTTGACGGTGTGGACTATGTGAATGCCGCTGAAATGAAAAGGTTGTTCGTGCGACCTACCCACTGCGGACTGGGGGTGGGCCGTCTGCTGGCGGAGTCAACTCTGGACTTCGCCCGGGGCGTCGGCTACAGCACCGTGTTTCTGGACACCCTGAGCGACATGGAGACAGCCCGCGCGCTCTATGTGGATCTGGGTTTTCAGGAGATTCCGCCGTATTACCACAACCCGATTGCCGGCGCTCATTGCCTCAAGGTCGATCTGTAGACCCTGCACCGCGGCCGTTTCGAGCGCCACCATTTAATGCGCCCTCACTAGGGTTTTGTACCATTCGCGCCGGGTGTTTCTTTGGTACGATGATTGCGATCGATCCCCTTTCGATCGTCAATTTTCGGAGAACCCGATGACCATTTCCCCCCCCAATCAGCCTCTTTCACAGCCTGCCCGGCGTGCCCTGCTCAAAAGTTTTGCGGGCGCTGCGGCGCTCGCCGGGGTGTCGTCGGGAGTCAGCTTTTCCGCCTTTGCCCAAGCCGCCAAAGAAGCGCCCGCGTTGGCCAAATTGGTTGCGGATGGCAAACTGCCCGCGCTGGCAGGCCGCTTGGGCTCAATGCCTTTGGTGGTGCAGGCGGAAAAGGTCGGTGTTTATGGCGGGGCGCTGCGGCGTGGGCTGCGCGGCAGCGCCGACCACAACGGCATTTTGCGCATGGTCGGCAACCAGGGCCTGACGCGCTGGAACCTGGCCTTCACCGAGGTGTTGCCGGGCGTCGCGGCATCTTGGGATGTCAATGCGGCCTCCACCGAATTCACTTTCCACCTGCGCAAAGGCATGAAGTGGTCAGACGGCAAGCCGTTTACCGCCGACGATGTGGTGTTCTCTATCGAAGACTGCTGCAAAAACCCCGAGTTGTACAAATCCGTGCCGTCTGTCTTGACCATTGGCGGTAAACCAGTGGTGGTGGCCAGAGTGGACGACTCGACTGTCAAATTCACTTTTGCCAGCGCCTACGCCCTGTTTCTGGAACAACTGGCCACGCCTTTGGGCCAACACCCTACCTTGTTCCCCAAACACTATTGCAGCCAATTCCACGCCAAATACAACACCGGCGTCGCGGCAGCGGCCAAAGCGGCGAACATGTCCGACTGGCCAGCCTTGTTCCGCGCCAAGTGTGGAGACATCGAAATCCCCTCGCGCTGGGGCAACGTGGAGAAACCGACGCTCGACCCGTGGGTCGTCACCGAAGCTTATTCCGGTGGCGTGACGCGTGTCGTGATGGAGCGCAACGCGTACTTCTGGCAAGTCGATCAAAGCGGCCAGCAGTTGCCCTACATCGACCGCCTCACGTTCAGCATCGCGCAGGACGTCGAATCGCTCATGCTCGATGCCCTCTCGGGCAAACTCGACATTCAAGAGCGCCACATCGACTCGCTGCAAAACAAACCCACGCTGTCGCAAAACCAGCAGAAAGGCGGTTACCGCCTGGTCGAGCTCGTCAACGCCGGCGCGCAGCAGGTGCAGATCTACCTGAACATGACGCACAAAGACGCGAAGATGCGCGAGATGTTTGCCAACAAGCAGTTCCGCCAGGCGCTCTCTTTGGGCATCAACCGCAAAGAGATCATTGACCTGGTTTACCTCGGGCAATCCGAGCCGTACCAAACCGGCCCGCGCCCCGGCCACCCCTGGTACCACGAGAAACTGTCGCGCCAGTTCACCAACCACGACCCCAAAGGCGCCAACGACATCCTGGACCGCATTGGCTACAACCGCCGCGACGCGCAAAAATTCCGCCTGCGCCCGGACGGCCAGCGTGTGTTTTTCACCATCGACGTGATTCCGACGCTCAACCCTGACGCGGTGGACACGCTGGAGCTGGTCAAGCGCCACTGGGCCGAGATTGGTGTGGATTTGAAAGTCAACACCATTGAGCGCGCGCTGTTCTTCACGCGTGGCGACAACAACGACCACGATGCCGCCACCTGGAACGGCCCCGGCGGTCTGGACCCGATGTTTGACCCGCGCGATTATTTGGCCAACCACCCGCAGGGCTCGCGGTACGCGCTGCCTTGGGCGGCCTGGAAAGTCAGCAACGGCAAAGACGGCATCGAGCCACCGGCCAGCCAGAAAGAGCGCTTCAAGCTGTTTGACGAAGCGCAGGCCACGGCCGACCCGAAAAAACGCGCCGACGCCATGAAAAAGGTTTTCGACCTGGCAGCCGATTCATTTGAATGCATTGGTGTTTGCCTGGCCGTCAACACCTTCGGCGTGGTCAAAAACAACCTGCAAAACGTGCCCAAGAGTTACCCCAGCGCCTGGGCCTGGCCGAACCCGGCGCCGGCTTTGCCGCAGCAGTTCTTCTTCTCGCGGACTTGATGCTGCGGTTCATCGCCAAGCGGCTGCTGTGGATGCTGCCGTTTCTGGTGGCGATCAGTTTTCTGTCTTTCGTGCTGATCCAGCTGCCGCCGGGCGACTACGTTACGACCTACATTGCCACGCTGGCGGCGTCCAACGAAGTCGTCGACCAGGCCGCTGCGGCCGACCTGCGCAACCGCTTCGGCCTGGACCAGCCGATGATCGTGCAGTATGGGAAGTGGATCAGCAACATCGTGCTTCACGGCGACTTCGGTTTGAGTTTCGAGTGGCAGCAACCGGTGAGCGAGTTGATCTGGGAGCGCATGGCGCTGACCTTGTTGCTGACGCTGGCCACGCTCATCGTCACTTGGGGCATCGCTTTGCCCATCGGCGTGTTTTCAGCCGTCAAGAAGTACTCGATTGGCGACTACGTGGTGACCTTCATGTCGTTCCTGGGACTGGCGGTGCCGAGCTTCCTGCTGGCGCTGGTGCTGATGTACGTCGCCGCCGTGCATTACGGGCAAAACGTTGGCGGCTTGTTCTCTGAGCAGTACCTCACCGCGCCGTGGAGCATCGACAAAGTCATCGACCTGATGCAACACCTGTGGATTCCAGTGGTGATTTTGGCCGTCTCCGGCACCGCGAGTTTGATCCGCGTGATGCGCGCCAACATGCTCGATGAGCTCAATCGCCCGTATGTGACGACGGCGCGCGCCAAAGGCCTGAGCGAGTTCACGCTGTTGGTGAAATACCCCATGCGCCTGGCGCTGAATCCGTTCATCTCGACCATTGCCTGGCTCCTGCCGAATCTGGTTTCGGGCTCGATCATCGTCGCCATCGTATTGAGCTTGCCCACCGCCGGGCCGCTCCTGTTGCAGTCGCTGATGAGCCAGGACATGTACCTGGCCGGCGCCTTCATCCTGCTGATTTGCGCGCTGACGATTATTGGCACGCTGATCAGCGACATTCTGCTGGCCTTGGCCGACCCGAGGATTCGCCTTGAATAACTGGAAGGCGGCGGTTCATGGATAGCGCTGCCACCATCGGCATTCCCGACCAAAAACTGGCGGTTGCCTCGCAGTGGCAACTGGTTTGGTGGGCGTTCAAGCGGCACCGGCTGGCGATGGTGGGCCTTTGGGTCACGGTTTTGCTGTACCTCATCGCCGTGGTACCCGGATTTTTTGCCGTGAACGACCCCGAGCAACAAAACCGCCGCGCGATTTTCCACCCGCCGCAGGCCCTGCACCTCGTCGACAGTTCGGCCGACGGCGGCTGGTCCATCCGCCCCTACATCCACCCTTACATGCTCAAACGCGACCCGAAAACCCTGGCATCGGTGTACGAAGAAGACAACACACGCAAGGTTTACCTGGAGATGTTCGGCCAGGGGTACGACTACACCGTGGTCGGCCTGTTCCGTTCGACGCGGCATTTGTTTGCCTCCCAAGAGGCCAGCCAGCCTTTGTTTTTTTTCGGCGCCGACCGCCTGGGGCGCTGCGTGTTCAGCCGCATCATGCTGGGCGCGCAGATATCGCTCTCGGTCGGTTTGCTCGGCGTGTTTCTGTCGCTGTTTTTGGGTGTGGTGCTGGGCGGTATTTCAGGTTATTACGGCGGCAAGATTGACTTTTGCATCCAGCGGGTGATTGAGCTGGTGTTGTCATTGCCGACCATTCCCATCTGGCTGGCCCTGGCTGCGGCCTTGCCGCAGGATTGGCCAGCCACTGTGCATTATTTGATGATCACCGTGATCCTGTCGCTCACTGGCTGGGCGCAACTGGCGCGGGTCGTGCGCGGGCGCTTTTTGAGTTTGCGCACCGAAGAGTTTGTGACCGCCGCCAGGCTGGACGGCGCCAGCGAAGGCCGCATCATCTTTCGCCACATGTTGCCGAGTTTCGCCAGCCACATCATCGCCTCGATGAGCCTGGCGATTCCGGCGATGATCCTTGCGGAAACGTCCCTGAGCTTTTTGGGCCTGGGCTTGCAGCCGCCCACCATTTCATGGGGCGTGTTGCTGCGCGAGGCGCAAAACATCCGCTCGATTGCCACCGCCCCTTGGCTCTTCGCGCCCGGCGCGGCGGTAGTGCTGGCGGTGATCGCCTTGAACTTCCTGGGTGATGGCCTGCGAGACGCCTCCGACCCGTACAACAAATGAGCCAGGCGCCCAACCCCATCCTGCTCGAAGTGCGCGACCTGGCGACGCATTTCCCTACGCGGACCGGAGTGGTCAAGGCGGTGGACGGCATCTCGTTTGACGTGGCGCGCGGCAAGACGCTGTGTGTGGTCGGGGAGAGCGGCAGCGGCAAGAGCGTGACGGCGCGCTCCATTCTGCAGATCGTCGATGAGCCGGGGCGCATTGTGGCGGGCTCCATGGTGATGCATCGGGCCGACGGCAGCCAAGTGGATCTCGCCAAACTCAATTCGCGCGGCAAAGAGATCCGCGACGTGCGGGGCGCGGAAATCGCCATGATCTTCCAGGAGCCGATGTCGTCGCTCTCGCCGGTGCACACCGTGGGCAACCAGATCGTCGAAGTGCTGCGCCTGCACCTGAACCTGTCCAAGGCGGCGGCCCGGGCGCGCTGCATCGAGCTGCTGGCGCAAGTTGAAATCCCCAACCCGGCGGTCGCCATCGACCGCTACACCTTCGAGTTTTCAGGCGGCATGCGCCAGCGCGTGATGATTGCCATGGCGCTGGCCTGCAACCCGCAGTTGTTGATCGCCGACGAGCCCACCACCGCGCTGGACGTGACTACCCAGGCCGAGATTCTCGACCTGATCCGCCGGCTGCAACAGAGCCACGGCATGGCCGTGATGTTCATTACCCACGACATGGGTGTCGTCGCCGAGATTGCCGACCAGGTCATCGTGATGCACAACGGCAAGATTGTGGAGACGGGCGCGGTTGACCAAATCTTCCATGCGCCGGCGCATGACTACACGCGCATGTTGATTGGCTCGGTGCGCAAGCTGGGGCACAAGGCCGGGATTCGGGTGGCCCGCAAAGCGCCCGACCCGGCGCAGTTGCCGATTTTGCAGGTGCGGGATTTGTCGATGCATTTTTCCACCGGCGCGTCCCGGAAAAAAACCACAACCAAAGCGGTGGACGGTGTGAGTTTGAGCCTGCTGCCCGGTGAGTCGCTGGGCATCGTCGGTGAATCCGGTTCCGGCAAAACCACCATGGGCCGTTGCCTGATGCGTGTGTATGCCCCAACCGCTGGCAGCATGGATTACCGCCGCCCCGACGGCAGCGTGATCGACATCGCCCGTGCCGACAAGGCCACACTGGCCCAATGCCGCCGCGAAATGCGCATGATCTTCCAAGACCCGGTGAGTTCGCTCAACCCGCGCATGACGGTGGCGCAAATTGTGGGCGAGCCCCTGTTGGTGAATGGCCTGGCCAAGGGCAAGGACCTTGACGAACGCGTGGCCGACCTGCTGCAAAGCGTGGGCCTGGAGCCAGCCTGGCGCGAGCGATACCCGCACGCCTTTTCGGGCGGCCAGCGCCAGCGCATCGGCATCGCGCGGGCGATTGCCCTGAACCCGCGCATCATCGTGGCCGACGAAGCCACCGCCGCGCTGGATGTGTCGCTGCGCTCGCAAATGCTGGACCTGTTGCTGAACCTGCAAGACAAACTCGGCCTGTCGTTTATCTTCATCAGCCACGACATTGCCGTGATCCGTTATTTTTGCGACCGTGTGGCGGTGATGTACCAGGGCAAAGTGGTGGAAACCGGCGACACCGACCAAGTCTGTGATGCGCCCGTGCACGACTACACAAAAGCCCTGCTGTCAGCGATTCCGCGCCCTGATCCGCGCGAGCGCTCGATGCACAAACGGTTTCGGTATGTCCAACCGTTGCTATAAAAATAGCAGCATACTATTCATATAATACGTGACTTGAATGCCAAAAAAGCTTGAATTTCATGCAAAGCGCCGGGTTTCAGCGCCAATCCACCCCAATTTGGGGTTGATTGCTCAGTCTGCCCTATGAAAATCGACCGCCTGCGCGTCTTCATGTCGCGCGACAAAGACCGCCCGCGCGTGATCGTGGCGATGGACACCGACGCCGGCATCACCGGCTGGGGCGAGTGTTACAACCACGGGCCCGACAAGGCGCTGTTTCCCTTGCTCGAATACCTGGTCACTTTCCTCAAGGGGCAAGACCCGCGCCGCATCGCTTTCCTGGTTCACTACCTGATGCAGCAGACGCGTTTTCCGCCCGGGGCGCTGGGCCTGGCGGCCATATCCGCGCTGGACCACTGCCTGTGGGACATCTCGGCCAAAGCGCTGGACGTGCCGGTGTACCGGCTGCTCGGTGGCAATGTGCGCGACCGCGTCAAGGTGTATGCCGGTGTCTATACCGCGCCCGACCCGGCCGCCGCGCGCGACGAGCTGGACGCCTTGCAAAGCGAATGGGGCATTACCGCCTTCAAGCTCAGCCCCTACCGCGTGGACATCCACCGCAACCGTTGGGGCGAGGTGGTGCGTGGCGCGGCGGAATATTTCCGCCAACTGCGCGAGACAGTGCGCAGCGACTATGAAATCGCCTTTGACGCGCACGCCAAGATTTTTGAGGTGTCGCAGGCCATCCAGCTGGGCAACGCGCTGGCCCCGTATGACCCGCTGTTTTTTGAGGAGCCGCTGCGGCCCGAAAACATCGAAGCCTGGGGCGAGCTCAAGCGCGGCCTGCAGTGCACGCTGGCCACGGGTGAGTCGCTTTACAGCCGATTTGAATTCCAGCGCCTGCTCAATGCCCGGGGCTGCGACATCATCCAGCCCGACGTCTGCGTGGTCGGCGGCCTGCTGGAAATGCGCAAAATTGCCGACCTGGCCGAAACCCATTTTGTGAGCATTGCGCCGCACAACCCGATGGGCCCGCTGGCCACCGCCATCAATGTGCATTTCAGCGCGGCGCAAACCAACTTCCGCATTCTTGAATACCGCCTGCCGCATGGGCCGGGTTATGTCTTTGGCACCGGCAACAACGAGCAGGCGCGCGCCGCCGGGCCGCAGGGCGCCTACTACGTGAAAGACCCGTATCTGCCGGTGGATGGCCACCTGGAGTTGCGGCCTGACCGCCCTGGCTGGGGTGTGGAGATGGACGAAGAACTGCTGGGCACCGAGGAATACATTCACTGGGAGCGCAAGGTGCCGGTGAAGCCGGATGGGTCAACGGGGTACGCGTGAGCCTTGTATGCCCACCTCCGGACGTTCTGCTCCCCGCCAGAGATGGGACGCGCAACAAGCGTGTCCTCTATTCCGGTTTGAATCCAGCACTTTTTAGAAGCTCCGAACTTTCAACAACGTAGCTTCGCATGTACTTTCGGGATTCTTCAAGAGTCTCAACGACAGGGTCAATGCCCAAGGGTTCAAATGCATTCGCCTTTCCGAGTTGTTGAACCGCCTCATTCGCTGCCTTGTGCAGCAACTGAACCCGATCGTCAGGCGTACCTTTGGGTGCCCAAATTCCGTACCAAGACTCGGCCACAAATTTCGGGAAACCGCTTTCCACGGCGGTTGGCACGTTCGGCATCACGGAACTGCGTTTTTTGGATGTCACGACGATCGGCTTGACCCTGCCGCTTTTAGCCATGGTCTGAAGGGAAATGATGGAATCAATCAGTATTTGAGCGTGGCCTCCGGCAACATCCGTAAGTGCCGGCGCAGTGCCCTTGTAAACGGTAGTGGCCAGATTAAGGCCGCCTTGCTGGGCAAACATGAGGGTCCCCAAATGAGCTGCCGCGCCGAGCGCGGGTAGACCCGCCGTCCATTTTTCCGGGTTTTGCTTAGCGGCGTCCACCACCTCCTTTATTTTGGTTTGCGGCAGATTCGGAGAAATGACCATCAGCAAAGGCGCTTCACCGACGCGTGCGACCGCTGCAAAGTCTGTCAAGGGGTCATAGGGTGGCGTTGCCATGACCTGTTTGGCAAGCACGTGCGTTGAGGCTGAAAACAGGAGAGTCATGCCATCGGCGGGTGCAGTTTGAACCGCCTTACCCCCAATTGACCCATTGGCGCCAGCGCGGTTTTCAACAATAACCGAGACATTCAAATTGGTTTGCATCTGCTTGGCAATCAAACGTGCCGCACTGTCTACTCCTCCGCCTGGCGCGAAGGGAACGATCATTTTGATCGGGCCATCGGGGAACTTCCCCTGCGCAGCGACAGTTCCGGCAGCAGTTATTGCGACAACTGCAATTACTTTTCTGAAGATCGAGATCATCGTGGTTTCCTTTAAAAAATTGGCAATTTGAATAGTTGCGACTTAGTCGCGATAGCCCTTGCGCCACGCGCCTGAACCTCCCCGCAATGGCGCGTCAGGTGATGGGCCGTGAAGCTTGGCGTATGACTCAATGGTCTTGGACATGCGTTGCAGCAGCCAGTCAGCAACTGCCTCGTCGGCCTCGTCAGACTGAAGACGCTTCAGAATGCCACGTACCGCCTGTTCTTGCGAAGCCATAGGGCCAGGCGTGAGCAGAAAGGCCTCGACTTCAATCTGGCCCAGACGAATGCTTTCCGCCCAAAGGTAGTCGGCGATGTCAAGCTCGAAGTCCTCCAACGTGACACTCATGCCACTCATGCTGCATGAACATCCCAGCGCAACGTGTTGAGCCGCAAGCCGATGCCAGAGATCGGACAGGTGGGCCGCTTGTTGCAGGGACGTCGTCATGACAGGTAAATCAAGCACGGACAGGTGCGCGCAGCTTTCCGGTTTCCGACAGCTTCACCTGGAAGTTGTCGTCGAGCACCACACCGTAAAGCCCTTCTGCGGCTTCGCGACTGACATAACCTTCGCGCACGTCTTCGGCCACCTTGGCGGCATCGCGCTTGAGCGGGTTGCCAAAGCCGCCGCCGCCGCCAGAAAGCATCTTGTAGGCGTCGCCCCGCTCCAGGCGCACGTTGAAAATCTTGGCGTTGGGCAGGTCGGTCTCCCATCCCGTCTTGCGGCGGATGGCAATGCCGTTTCCGGCCGCCTCCCCGCCACCTTCAAGGCCCCAGGGCTTGCAGTGCATGCGGTCAATACGTGTGGTTACGGCGAAGGGCGACAGGGCCTGCACCACCATTTCGGCACCCAGGCCGCCCCGGAACTCCCCGGCGCCCCCGCTGTCTTCCCGGATCTTGTAGCTTTCGACCAAGACGGGGTACTTCGCTTCGAGTTGTTCCGTCGGGCTGTTGTGGGTATCACCGTCGTTGATACAAACCGTGACAGACACCCCGTCTTCGCGAGACTTGGCACCCCAGCCTCCACCCAGCGGGCCAATGCCAACAATGAACAATCGCCCATCCTCCGGGGAAATGCCGTGAATGTTGGGGAACACCAGGTCAGCATGGTGGCCGGCGATGGACCGGTCAGGAATGGCGGGGGCCAATGCCTTGAAGATGGTGTCGATCACCGTCATCGGGAAAGTCATCCATACCCGCATGGGGTAGGGTCGCTCCGCACTGATCACGGTGCCCATCGGCATGATGACCTTGAGCGAGCGGAAGCTGCCATCGTTGACCGGGTAGTCTGTGGGTGTTGTCAAGCACTTGTAGGCCACCTGTGCGCACGCAATGCCTGTGGTGAAGCCTGAGTTGTAGAAGCCCTTGACCTGCTTGCTCACGTCGGAGAGATCGACCGTCATCTCATCACCTTTGACGATGACCTTGACGCGAATGGGAATGCGCTTGCCGATCTCCAGACCGTCGTCATCCATGAAAGATTCGGCTTCATAGGTGCCATCAGGAATCGACAGCGTGTTCTGCCGTGCAACCGCCTCCGACTGGTCCATGATCTGCTGGATGGATGCCTGAACTTCCTTATTGCCATAACGCTGGACCAGTTCCAGAAAGCGGCGTTCTCCGGTCGTGATGGCGGTGATCTGGGCGCGCAAGTCACCCAGTGCCCGCTCCGGCATCCGCACGTTCATGGCAATGATGTCCAACAGGTCCTGGTTGACTTTGCCTGCGGTCTGGTATTTGACGATGGGAATCTGAATGCCTTCGGAGTAGATGTCCGTGGTGATCTGCCCCAGGCTGCCACCCACGTCCAGCCAGTGCGCCATGCAACAGGTGAATCCGATCAACTCACCTTCGTGAAACACTGGCATGGTGAAAGTGAAATGGTTCAGGTGGCTGCCCGTGGTGTAGGCGTCGTTGGTGACGAAGATGTCACCCGGGCCCATGTTTTCGTAGCCGAAATGGCGGATTTTTGATTTCACCGTCTCCGACATGCCGCGAATGAACATCGGCAAACCAAGGCCAATGGACACCGTGTCACCTTCACGGGTAAAAAGTCCCACCGTGAAATCCAGCGCCTCATAAATGATGAGGTTGTAGGCGGTACGCATCAGATTCGTCTTCATTTCCTCCGTCACGGCGAAAAGACCGTTGCGGATAATTTCGACGATGACAGGGTCCACCAGCTTTTCAGTGGGCTTTTGTACTTGCGCGGCGCTCATGTGCGGTCGCTCCCGATAGAAATTTGAAGGTTGCCGTAAAGGTCGACTGTGACGGTGTCACCGGGTTGCACCACCGTTGTGGAGGCATGCTCTTCGACGAGTGCCGGACCCGTGAATACGTTTCCGCTCTTGAGCAGATCGCGCTTGTAAACGGCGGAAGACACGAATTGGCCCGCACTGCGGAAGTAGACAGGTTTATGAGCGCGCAAAGCGGCTTGGTCCGGCTTTCCGTGGCCCTCATCAACGGCATTGCGCGGAGGCTTCTTCATGCGCCCGAGCACTGTCACGCGCAAGCTGACGATATCGGCAGCCTCTTTGGGTGCCGAAGTACCGTAGCGAATCTTGTGCACCTCATCGAAATGGGTTTTGATCGCTGCGCGGTCTTTCTTGACAAAGAATTCGTGAGGCAAGTCCACTGTGACCGCGTGTTCCTGACCCACGTAGCGCATATCGCCGGCGCGCTCAAAGACCAGCTCTTCCGGACGAATCTGGGAGGCGCCGATGGCTGCGCGCCCTTCGTCCTCCATCTCTTTGTAGATCGCCTCGATCTCGTCAAATGAAAGGCCATCCAGGTGGCGAAATACAGAGCGAACGTAGTCGTAGCGCAAGTCGCTGAACAACATGCCGTAAGCAGAAAAATAGCCAGGCGCATGCGGAATCAGGACTTTTCGAATCCCCAGCTCCCGCGCAATGGCGGAGGCGTGCAGCGGCCCAGCGCCGCCATAAACAACCATTGTGAAACTTCCCGCGTCCAGGCCCCGCTCGGTTGTTACCGCCTTCACGGCATGGGACATCTGGGTTACCGCGATTCGCAGAATGCCGTCGGCCGCCTTGGTTGCGTCCAGTCCCAGCGGTTTGGCGACCTTTTCCTCCATGGCCTGCGTGGCACGGTCAAGGTAAAGCGGCATTTCACCACCCAGAAAATTGTGTTCATCCAGGCGGCCCAGTATCAGATTGGCGTCCGTTACTGTGGGTTCGGTGCCGCCCCGGCCGTAACACACCGGTCCGGGCATGCTGCCGGCAGAGCGGGGGCCAACGCGCAGTGAATTGCCAAGCTCAAGGCGGGCAATTGAACCGCCACCGGTGCCCACCTCGAAGATGTCCATCATCGGAATCTGGATGGGGAGCGCTTTTTCATAGCCGCCGATGAGGGCGCTGCCTGTCGTCAATGGCCGCCCTTCACTGATGACACCTGCCTTGGCCGTCGTGCCACCCATGTCAAAGGCAATCGAATCGGGCATGCTCAGTTGTGCGCAGATGGCCTGGGCACCAATCACACCCGCGGCGGGACCCGACTCCAGCATGCGGACGCAGTCACGGCGCGCATGCTCGACGGGAAACAATCCACCGGTTGACTGCACCGCGTAAAAGTCACCCTTGAATCCTTTATCACCCAGGTGCTGCTCAAGCTCTCCAAGATACGCTGACACTCTTGGCCCCACATAGGAATTCGCAACGGCCGTGGAAACACGTTCGAATTCGCGGTATTCCTGTGAAAGCTCATGCGATGCTGTGACGAAGGCCCCTGGAATCTCTTCCTGCAAAATGGCTTTGACCCGGCGTTCGTGATCGGGATTGCGATAGGAATGCAACAGCAACACTGCAACGGCCTCAACCTGCTGGGCCTTCAATTCACGCGCCAGTTCGCGCACCGCCTTCTCATCCAGCGGCTTGTGCAGGGAGCCGTCTGCCCGCAAACGCTCCGAAACTTCAAAGCGGAGCGACCGGGGCACCAAAGGCACGTGCTTGGAAAAGAACAGGTTGTAGGCATCCGGCCGGTTGACTCGCCCGATTTCATAGATGTCACGAAAACCCTCGGTGATCAGCAACGCCGTCTTGGCACCGCTGCGCTCCAGCAGGGTATTGATGGCAATCGTTGAACCATGCAAAAACAGGTAGCCGTTGGTCAGATCAATGCCCGCGCCATCGACGGTGTTCTGAATGCCATTCACCAGTTCGCCGTGGGTAGAGAGCGCTTTGCCAAAGGATATCTTTCCTGTGCTCTCGTCAAAGCAGGCCAGATCGGTGAAGGTGCCACCGATATCAACTGCAATTCGCAGCGAGCTATTTGGTTTTGTCATTTGAAAATCTCTTCAGGCAGCGTTGGCAACGACATTGCGCAGAGTGCCAAGCCCCGCAATTTCGACCTCGATCACGTCGCCTGCCGTCATGTAAACCGGGGGCTCACGGCGATCACCCACTCCACCGGGCGTGCCGGTGGCGATTACATCTCCGGGTGACAAAAGGGTAAAGCCCGACAAGTATTCGATGATCACGGGAAGCGTGAAGATCAGGTCAGACAACGGCGCATGTTGCATGACCGTACCATTCAGGCGTGTTTCCAGCGTGAGTTTGTTCACGTCGGGTATGGCCTTGCGGGTCGCCATGAAGGGGCCGAATGGGCCAGTCAGCGGGAAGTTTTTCCCCGGGGTCCATTGGTGGGTATGGCGCTGCCAGTCTCTTGCTGTTGCATCATTGAAGCAGGCATAACCGGCGATGTGCTCGAATGCACCTGCTTGTGCGATGTTCCGTCCACCTTTGCCGATGATCACTGCCAACTCACCTTCAAAGTCGAAGCGTGTGGTTTCCCTGGGGTGTGGCAGCGGAGCGTTGTGGGCTGAAAGACTGTCCGCAAACCGGGTAAAGATGGACGGGTATTCGCTGTCAGAACGCTTTGTCTCAGCAACGTGTGACTTGTAGTTCAGGCCCACGCAAAAGACCTTGCCAGGGTTGGGAATCACGGGCAGCAGGCGGGCTGCAGGAGCAGTCCGCAAAGTGCCCTTCGTCTCCGTTGCGACTTCCAGCTCTGCGAGCTTGCCCGCCGTGATGACGGATTTGAGATCCGGATATCGGGCCTCAAAGTCCGCAGGAACCTGAAGCCAGGCATCCTCATCTTTCCATAGGCCGTAGGTCGGTTGACCCTGCAGCTCAAAGCTTACAAAACGCATACTTGTTTCCCGTAAAACTGCATCGCCAATCGATACATGTATTCAATGGGCGTGAGTCTAGGATTTCGTCAGTCATCTGCATAGAATGAAGATAGAGATTTCAGATTTGCCAAAAATGGCATGACCGGAGAATTGAATGCACATCAACGACTTCCGTCTTTTTCTGGAGGTGGCTGAAATGGGCAACCTGTCCAGAGTCGCGGCTGAACGACAAACGGTGCAATCACACATCAGCCGTCAAATCATCGATCTGGAAAAGCAGTGCGGCAGCCCGCTGTTCCGGCGCACGGGACGGGGCGTTGTTCTTACCGAGTTTGGTGAATTCGTGGAGAAGCGTGCGAGGCAGTGGATCAAGGAGAGCGAGGTTTTTTTCGCTGACATCCGGCAATCATCAAAAGTGCCCATGGGCCAGGTGAAAGTCGGCATCCTTCCCTCGGCTGCGCACCCTTTGATGACTCAGGTCTTCAAGCGCCTGCACGCGGAGTACCCCAAAATTCAGCTGAACATCCGGGAAGGGCAGGGTGGGGAACTTGACACGCTGCTTGACACGGGCAGCGTTGATCTGGCCATTCTTTTCCGGTTTGAGAAACCCAATGGACAAGACGAGACGCTGCTGGCGACGGCAAGCACCTATCTCGTTTCCAGTCCCGGCCTGCCACTGACACGTGGCGACACGGTTGACTTCAAACGCCTGGAAGGGCTGCCACTTGTCCTACCGCGGCGCTCTTCCCATTGGCGCTCAATACTAGACGAAACAGCCCGCAGCAAAGGCTTTCAGCTGACTGCGGAAGTTGAGGCTGACTCCCTCCGGGTTCAAAGGGAAGTCATTGCTTCCAACAAGAATCTGTATGCCTTGCTGGGGCCATTTTCTGTGGATGCAGAACTGCGGGCGGGGCAGCTTCAAGCCGCAAAGGTCGTCAGTCCGGACCTGAAGCGGTACGTCACATTGGCCATGCCTAAGCAGGGACATACAACGCAAATCAGCCGGATCGTGTCGAGCATCATCAAGGAGACGGTTGCCTCCTGGCAGGGACAATTGAGTCCCCCGGCATCCTGATTTTCTAAATCTGCGTGATCAGCCCCTGATCGGCTGGGAGAGCAATTCACTGGTGAACAAGGACACGAAGCGCCGAGAGCAAATATCGCTGGCGAGGGTTCGCTGCTTCTGGATCACGCCTCTCAAAACCTTGGCCGCCGGTCATCAAAATCCGGCTGGTGCTTGCGCATCTCGGTCGCATCATCCCGCACCCGGATGCCGCACTCAAGGTAATTGCGGTGCAGTTGGGCTAGCGCGTGGCGGTCCAGCGTCACGCCCAGGCCGGGTCCGGGCGGCGGCGCGAGTTGGCCGCCTTCAATTTGCAGCTTGCCACCGGTGATGACTTCGTCCACCTGCCAGGGGTAATGCGTGTCGCAGGCGTAGCGCAGGTTGGGAATCGTCACGCCCACATGGGTCATGGCGGCCAGGCTGATGCCCAGATGCGAATTGGAATGCATCGATATGCCGATGCCAAAGGTGCGCCCAATGGCGGCCAGGTGCTGGGTGGCGCGCAGGCCGCCCCAGTAGTGATGGTCTGACAAAATCACCTGCACCGCATTGAGCCGCACCGTCTCAGGGATGTGGCCAAACGCAATCGTGACCATGTTGGTGGCCAGCGGCATGCTGGCAAATTGGGCAACCTCGCCCATCTCTTGCAAGGTGGGCACCGGGTCTTCCAGGTATTCGAGCAGCCCGTTGGCGGCCAGCAGGGGCATCACGCGCCGCGTGGTTTCCACCGACCAGCCGCCATTCGGGTCGATGCGCAAGGGCATGTGTGGGAAGGCCGCGCGCAGGGCCTGCAGCGCTTCGATTTCAACTTCGGGCGCAAACACGCCGCTCTTGAGCTTGAGTGAGCCAAAGCCGTACAACGCGACCATGCGGCGCGCTTGCTCAACGATCTGCGCAGGTGTCAACGCCTCACCCCAATCGTCAGCAGGGTAAGCCTCAAAGTCTTTGTTGATATTTTTGTGCCTGGCAAACTTGTAGAACAAGTAGGCGCTGTAGGGCACGGCGGGCCGTACTGCGCCGCCCAGCAACTGGTACAGCGGCAGGCCCAGCGCCTGGCCCTGCAGATCGAGAAACGCCACTTCAAACGCCGCCACGGCGCTGGCGCGGGCCTTGTCGCCTGCGGCGGGGAAGTCGGCGCCGGTGTTGGGCTCGGGGTTTTGGCCCACCTGGGCATAGACCACGCGCGTCAGGCCGTTCAGGTCAAACGGGCTCAGGCCCTTGAGCTGCGGCGCGATCTTGTTCAGGTTGGCCAGTGTTTGCAGGTCGCCATAACTTTCACCCAAGCCCACGCGGCCGTCTGTGGTGCGCACTTCAAGGATGCTGCGAAGCGCCCAAGGCTCGTGCACACCGGCCACGTTGAGCAGCGGTGGGTCGCGAAAAGCAATGGGCGTTACGCGGACTTCTGTGATGGGAGATGCGGCTTGAAGTGTCATGGGCCTGAAGACGCATCTTGCCTTTACAGCATTCTGAAACTCAGCTTGCCAGTGATCGACTCACCAGGCAAGAGCAAGCGTGTGCCGGTGCCCAAGACGCCCTGCGCCGCCAGATTGAACCCGTTGGCGACGTGTGTCACCGGTTCCAGGCACAGGTAGGCCCCAGAGTCAGGGCGGTGCACAACCAGGTGGCCAAACACCGGGTCTGCTTCGATGGCCAACACCGCCCCAGGTGGGGTGGAGGGCAGTTCAACACTCGCTTGGCCATTCCAGCCCCCCAGGTAGTCGGTCATGGTGCCGGCAACCAGGCGGCGGGGCGGGTCTGCCTGCTCGCTGTTTTGCAAGGGCCGGGCCGAACCCAGGGGCAGAAAGGCGGCATCCGTCGGACAGATGTCGCTGGCGGTGTAGCCAATGGCCGCCTCGGTGTGGTGCCTGAAATACGGGTGCAAACCGATGCCGGCCGGCATGGCGCGGCTGTCTCGGTTGGTCAGCGTCAAAGTGATGGTCAACGAAGACGCTTCCAGCTTGAAATGCTGCGCCGCTTCATACTGCCAGGGCCAGGCGTCGCTGGCCGGGCTGTTCAAACGCAATAGGGCTGTGTTTGCGTTGCTGGATTCAACAGGCTCGGCCACCCAAGCCTGTGCCTGCGCG
Source organism: Rhodoferax sp. (assembly GCA_031379255.1). Taxonomy (GTDB): domain Bacteria; phylum Pseudomonadota; class Gammaproteobacteria; order Burkholderiales; family Burkholderiaceae_C; genus JANYCG01. Next base: position 23,883 of record JANNEZ010000086.1, read on the forward strand.
TTGCCATGCAGGGTGTGCGGTGCCGCATCGGGATGGGCCCGCAATGGCAGGGCTTCACCGCCGACCGACAGGCGCGCGTTGGCGATCCGGTTTGAATACGGAATCAGCGGATAGATGCCACCCTTGGCCCAATGGACCGGGTCGAAAACATCGTCCGGATACGGGTGCAGCACATCCACTGCGCCACGTGCGCCATCGACCAGGCGGAACGCTGACACCCGCCCGCCTGCATGCGGGAGCAGGCGCAAGCGGGCAAGCCCGCAGCGCAGTTCCAAATCAGGCCTTGGCCTGTGCCAGTATCGTGCCGGCGTCGCTGACTTCAAATTTACCCGGCGCTTCGACGTTCAACGACGCCACTTTGCCGTCTTTGACGAGCATCGAATAACGGTTGCTGCGCAGGCCCATGCCGCGCGCCGACAAATCCAGGGTGAGGCCCGTAGCCTGGGTATAAGCGGCGCTGCCGTCGCCCAACATGCGGACTTTGCCGTCGGTGCCCAACGCGCGGGCCCAGGCGCCCATGACGAACGCGTCGTTCACGCTGACGCACCAGATCTCATCGACACCAGCCGCCCTGAGTTCGCCGAATTTCTCGACGTAACCGGGAACGTGTTTGGCCGAGCAGGTGGGCGTGAAGGCGCCGGGCAGCGCAAACAGGGCGATGGTCTTGCCGGCGGTGGCCTTGGCCACATCCACGGCGTTGGGGCCAATGCTGCAGCCGTTGCCTTCAACTTCCGAAAATTCCATCAGCGTGGCTGCGGGAAGGGTGTCACCTACTTTGATCATTGATTCGCTCCTGGGGGTAAACATTTTCAAATGAAAACGGCCCACATTGTGAGCCGTCTTTGTGCGCCTTGCAGCAGGCTGGCCCAATGGGCCTAGACCGCAATTGCCTTTTCCACAAGACGGGTCGCAACCCAGTTCTTGGTTTTGGACAGCGGGCGGCTTTCCGTGATTTCAATCATGTCGCCCATCTTGTACTCGCCCTTTTCGTCATGGGCGTGGTACTTGCTGGATTTGCCGACAATCTTGCCGTAGAGCTCGTGTTTGACGCGGCGCTCGATCAAAACCGTGACAGTTTTGGCGCGTTTGTCGCTGACGACCTTGCCGATCAGGCTGCGCTTGAGGGATGTTTTAGCTTCCGTCATAGTGGTTCCTTATTTGGCCGTGGCGGGTGTGGACGCAGCGGATTGCTTCTCGACAAGAATGGTCTTGGCGCGGGCAATGTCGCGGCGGGCCGTGCGCAGCGTGGCGGTGTTGGTCAATTGCTGCGTGGCTTTTTGCATGCGCATGCCAAAGTGGGCTTTTTGCAGCGCTTTGACTTCGGTTTGCAAGCCGGCCACGTCTTTTTGGCGCAGTTCAGAGGTTTTCATGGTTATTTTCCTTACTGGCCCCTATTGACCGATCATGCGGGCCACGAAGGTGGTGCGCAGCGGCAGTTTGGCGGCTGCCAGACGGAACGCTTCACGGGCCAATTCTTCAGGAACACCGACGATTTCAAACACAATCTTGCCAGGCTGGATTTCAGCCACGTAATACTCGGGGTTGCCCTTGCCGTTGCCCATGCGGACCTCGGCAGGTTTTTGTGAAATGGGCTTGTCCGGGAACACGCGGATCCAGATGCGGCCGCCGCGTTTGACGTGGCGGGAAATCGCACGGCGTGCGGCTTCGATCTGGCGGGCCGTCAGACGGCCACGGTCGGTGCATTTCAGACCGAAATCACCAAACGCGACCGAGCTGCCCCGGGTGGCGATGCCGGTGTTGCGGCCTTTTTGCTCTTTGCGGTACTTGCGACGCGCGGGTTGCAACATAAATTATTCTCCTTTTCCGTCAGCCGGCGCAGCGCTGGTGCTGCCTGTCGAACCTGCGGCTGGCGCGGCGGCTTTGCGTACGCGCTTAACGGTGGTTTTGGGTGCTTCGGCCGCGGTCGTCGAACCGGTGGCCTCGGCAGGTTTGTCGCTGCCATCAGCCGGAGCGACATTGCCAGCGCCTGCGGCTACCGGCAATTTGCGCGCAGCGCGGGGTGCCGCCGGGCGGTCGCCGGCAGGGCGTGGCGCGCCACGGTCACCGCGGTCGTCACGACGCGGTCCACGTGGGCGGCGTTCTTCCTCGGTGCGTGTCTCAACAGCGGCGGGAAGGTCGTTGCGACCCAGGGTGTCGCCTTTGTAGACCCAAACCTTGACGCCAATCACACCGTAGGTGGTTTTGGCTTCAGAAGTGCCGTAGTCGATGTCCGCGCGCAAGGTGTGAAGCGGCACGCGGCCTTCGCGGTACCACTCGCAACGTGCGATCTCAATGCCGTTCAGGCGGCCGGAAGACATGATCTTGATGCCCAAGGCGCCCAGACGCATGGCGTTTTGCATGGCGCGTTTCATGGCGCGGCGGAACATGATGCGTTTCTCGAGCTGTTGGGTGATCGAATCGGCGATCAATTTGGCATCGATTTCGGGCTTGCGCACTTCTTCGATGTTGACCGCGACCGGCACGCCGAGCTGTTTGCCCAGTTCGCGCTTCAAGTTCTCGATGTCTTCGCCTTTTTTGCCGATGACCACACCCGGGCGTGCCGAATAAATCGTGATGCGGGCGTTTTTGGCGGGGCGTTCGATCAGGATGCGCGAGACTGAAGCGGCCTTGAGTTTCTTCTTCAAGTATTCACGCACCTTGATGTCTTCGGCCAGCATGCCGGCGAAGTCTTTGTCGTTGGCGTACCAGCGTGAGGACCAGTTGCGGCTGACCGACAGGCGGAAACCGGTGGGGTGGATTTTTTGTCCCATATTTTTCCGTGCCTCTGTCAGTTGCCGACTGTCACGTAAACGTGGCAGGTTGGTTTGCGGATCTGGTTGCCACGGCCTTTGGCGCGGGCCGTGAAGCGGCGAAGTGAAGCGCCTTGCTCGACGTAGATGGTTTTCACCTTCAGTTCGTCGATGTCGGCGCCGTCATTGTGTTCGGCGTTGGCAATGGCCGACTCCAGAACTTTCTTGACGATCACAGCCGCTTTTTTCTGCGTGAACTGCAGAATGTTCAGGGCCTGGTCGACTTTTTTGCCGCGAATCAGGTCAGCGACCAGACGGCCCTTGTCGACCGAGAGGCGAACGCCACGAAGGCTTGCTTTGGTTTCCATGGTCTGTCCTTACTTCTTCGCGACTTTTTTGTCAGCCGGGTGACCCTTGAAGGTGCGCGTCAAGGCGAATTCGCCGAGCTTGTGGCCCACCATCTGGTCAGTGATGTACACCGGCACGTGCTGCTTTCCGTTGTGCACGGCAATGGTCAGGCCGATGAACTCGGGCAGGATCATGGAGCGGCGCGACCAGGTCTTGATCGGTTTTTTGTCTTTGTTGGTGACCGCCTTGTCGGCCTTGGCCACCAGGTGATGGTCAACAAACGGACCTTTTTTGAGTGAACGAGTCATTTAACGCTCCCCTTACTTCTTGCGACGCGACACGATCATGACCTGCGTGCGCTTGTTGTTACGGGTACGGTAACCCTTGGTCAGGTTGCCCCATGGGTCGACGGGGTGACGGCCTTCGCCGGTTTTGCCCTCGCCGCCACCGTGCGGGTGGTCCACCGGGTTCATCACCACACCGCGAACGGTCGGGCGGATGCCCATCCAGCGCTTCACACCGGCCTTGCCCAAACGGCGCAGGCTGTGCTCTTCATTGGCCACTTGGCCAATGGTGGCGCGGCAGTCAATGTGGATCTTGCG
>JANNEZ010000341.1:0-17685 GCA_031379255.1 Rhodoferax sp.
AAAATGGCTTTGTAAGCTTCGTCCAGATCGATGGTGGACAGCCCGGCGATATTGCGCGCAGGGCTCATGAAGATGTTGCCCGCCGCCGGATCGAGCACCTGTGAGTTGACGAATTTCCAGCTTGCCCAGTTGGGCGCGGCGATGCCGGTGTCCCACGGGAAGCTGCTGTAAATCAACTGGCCGGACGGGGTTTTGCCGCCGGCAAACACTTGCGCCAACAGGTCTTTTTGAGGTTGTGTCAGGCACTGGCCATGGCGTGCACCCATGCCATACCCGGAACACGTGGCCACATCGCGCTCGACATTAAATGCAGCCTGGCAGGCTTTGACGTCCTGCACCATGCCATCTTTGGCGCCGTCCAGCGCGTCGCATTTGTCAAGCACGGCGTTGGCCACCGTTTGGCGCTCCGCTGCGTTCAGCGCAGTGCCCAGATCGGGGAGTTTGACGGTGGGCGCAAAGGGATGGCTGACGGTTTCGCCCGGTGTGGCCATAGCCGCCCACTGGGGCGCGGCCCACAACTGCGCCAGCGCGGCATTGGGCAGGCGGTAGCCGGGTGCACCGACCAGATAACCGTCGTATTCGTTGCCGTAACGCGATGCCGCCACCATGGCGTGGCGCCCGCCATTGGAGCAACCGCCGATGTAGGAGCGGTCAGGGCCTTTGCCGTAGGCAAACGCGATCATGGCTTTGGCCATGGGTGTGAGTTTGCCCACGGCGCCGTAACCATAGTCGGTGCGGGCCGTGGGCTCTTCTCCAAACTTGGGGTTCTGGCGGCCGGTATGCCCAGCGTCAGAACTGATAACGGCAAAACCCTGCGCCAGCGCGCCTGCGCTGTTGGTGTTGGGGCCATAGGCGGGCTGCACCACGCCGTCGGCACCGCCATTGGCCTGGTAAAAGAAGCGGCCATTCCAGTCCGTTGGCAGGCGGACTTCGAAGCCGATGGCGTAGTCCTGGCCGTCGATCCCCTTGCGGGCGAACATGCGGCCTGAAACCTGGCAGTGCGCGGCAATCGGCCGGCCAAACAGGGTGACAGCGCCGGCAGCGATGGGGGCGGCCTCGCGCAGTGTGGTGTTGGGGTACTCAAAACGCGCGCCGATCACGCCGCACATCTTGAGCACAGCGCCTTCGGCCGCCTTGAGTGGGGGTGGCACGTCACTGCCACCAGGCAGGGAACTGCAGGAAACCAGGGCAAGAAGGCAGACTGCAGCCGCCAGCTTGGTCAAAGTGGGGTGGATAGGTGGATGTGTCATGGGCTTCTGGAGATTGAATTGAAGTGGGGGAGAGCAAAAAAATGGCCACCCTAAAGTGGCCTTGGGTCACAGAGCGATCAAGACTCTGCCGTAAAGCCGATGCGTTTGACGTAACCGCCCCAAAGGTCGGAGTCGGCTCTGACCGTCCGGGCAAACTCCTCAATGCTGCTGGACGCCGTGGGCACCAGGCCAATGGGCGCGGCGAAGTCGGCCACGTCCTTGGCGGGGATCAAGGTCTTGAGCGCATCGTTCAAGCGGTTGGCAATGGCTACCGGTGTGCGCGCTGGCATGAAGAAGCCAAACCATTCCTCCATGGTGAGCTCGGGGAAGCCCTGCTCGGCGTAGGTTGGCACATTGGGCGCGAATTTGGAGCGCTGTTTGCCAGTGACGGCCAGCAGGCGCAGCTTGCCGCTGGGCAGGTGCTGCAGGTAGTCGCCGATGGGCGAAGTGAACATGGGCAACTGGCCGCCCAGCAGTTCGATGATGGCCGGGCCGGAGCCCCTGTAGGCAATCTGCTTCATGTCCAGACCAGCGGCTTTGTCGAGCAGCGCGCCCACCATGTGCGGCATGGAGCCTGCGCCGGGGGTGCCGTAGTTGGCCATGGCGGGGTTGGCCTTGAGCCAGGCGATCAGGCCTTTGAGATCCGTCACCGAGGCGGGCACCGCTGGACCGACACCTAAACCAAACGCCGTGTAAAGGCCCGTGCTGATCGGCAGCACGTCGCTTGCCTTGTACTGCAGCTTGGGATAGGTATGGGGGTAGATGGTGATCATCGACCCTGGCGTGAACAACACCGCTGACCCATCGGCCGGCGCATCACGCACGGTGATGACGCCGACCTGGCCGCCTGCGCCCGGCTTGTTCTCGACCACCACATTGGTGGCGTACACGCCGCGCAGTTTTTCCGCCATGCGGCGGGCAAAGGCGTCCGTGGTGCCGCCGGGCGGAAACCCGACGTAGATGCGCAGGGTGTCGATCATGCCTTGCGCCCTGACCATGGAGGCAGGAAAGGCTCCCAGAACGGCAGCGGAAGCGGCGGCTTGGGTGAACTGGCGGCGTGTTGTCATAGGTGTCTCCTCGGGTTGAAATGGTGTCAATCAGGACTCGGCGGTGAAGCCGATACGCTTGATCAGCGGGCCCCAGCGGTCGTATTGCTGCTTCTGGCTGGCACCCAGTTCAGCGGGTGTTGACCCTTGGGCGATCAGGCCGACCAGCGCCAAGCTGTCAATCACGGACTTGTCCCTCAGCGCGTTGTTGATCGCCGCGCTGGCAGCGTTCACAACGTTGGCCGGCGTGCCCGCAGGCGCGTAAAAGGCGAACCATTCGTCCACGGTCAGTTCCGGGAAGCCCTGCTCGGCGAAACTGGCCACTTCAGGGACGAAGGGCGAACGTTTGGCGCCGGAGGTTGCGATGATGCGCAGTTTGCCGGCTTTGTGGTTGGCTATGAAGTCACCGTGCGGTGTGACCATGCCGGCGATCTGGCCGCCCACCACGTCCGTTACACCGGGAACCGAGCCACGATAGGGCACATGTTTCATGTCGATGTTGTTGTTCAGGCCAAGAAGCGCGCCAATGAAGTGCGGCGTGGAGCCGGCGCCGGGCGAGCCGTAGTTGGCCTTGTCCGGGTTGGCCTTGCACCAGGCCAGGAAACCTTTTACGTCAGTCACGCTGGCGGGCACCATGGGCCCAACGGCCAAACCGTGGTACATGATGGCGGCCATGGACACAGGTACGAAATCCTTGAACGCGTCGTAACCGAGCTTGGTGTAAACGTGCGGGTAGAGCGACAGCATGGAGTAAGGCGTGAGCGCGAGGTGCGAGCCATCTGCGGGCATGGGTTTGAGCACGTCCAGCGCGATTCGGCCGCCAGCGCCAGGTTTGTTTTCCACAACAGCGCCGTTTTTGGCGTAGGCGCTTCCCGCAATTTTGTCCCCCACCCGGCGGGCGACGATATCCCCCGAGCTGCCGGCCGGAAATCCGAAAAATATCTTCACCTGCTCCAGCGGCAGGCCCGATTGGGCAAAGGCAGGGCTGGTGCCCAGGGCGCTCAAAACAGCGGCACTGAGACCGGCTTGGGCAAATTCGCGACGTTTCATCTGGGTTCTCCTGATAGGAAGTGGAGGATAGGGAAATCTTCTGCTTTAACGCCCCAGCGGGGCAACGATAGGACAGGCGGGGCCTCGGGGCGCACAGTGTTTACCCCTCCTTTCAGGCTTTGTTTCATTGGGGGCGGGCAAGATTGGGCGCCGTCCCATCATGCAACGCAGCCACCAGGGCGGCACGGTGCTTCAACACGGCGCGCTGGTTGATGGAGCCCTTGTCGGTCACTTCGCCCCGGTCAATGGAGGGCGGTTCGGTGAGGATGATGGCGCGCGCTACCCGTGTGGCGCTGCCGGTTGAGGTTTTGGCCATTGAGGTGAGCAGTTCCTGCAGCCAGTCCGTCACGGGTTTTGACGCCACCACCTCGGACAGGCTGGCTTCGGCCCCCAAGCCGCTGAGGTCGCGCATCTGCGCCGTCGGGAACAGCAGGGCTCCCACTTCGCGCAAATCAAGCCCGGTGATGACGGCGTCCTGCACATAGGGCGCGCCGGCGCCAATGATCTTGGCGCGCATGGGGCCGACACTCACAAAGGTGCCTGTGTTGAGTTTGAAGTCTTCGGCGATGCGGCCGTCAAAACGCAAGCCCTGGTGCATGTCCTTGTCATCGATCCACTTGACCGCGTCGCCAGTGCAGAAGAAACCTTCCTCGTCGAAAGACTCTTTGGTGGCCTCTTCGTTGCGCCAGTAGCCGGGCGTGATGTTGGGCCCTCGGTAACGCACCTCGACTTTGTCGCCCATGGGCACCAGCTTGAGCTCCATCGCGGGGCATGGCAGGCCGAGGTCACCGGCCTTGGAGTGCGGCGTGGTGACGAAGAGGCCAAACGGGCCGGATTCGGTCATCCCCAGGCCGGCTGTCATGACGACGCGTTCGCCATATTCGGCTTCCGCGCTGGCATACAGGCTGTCCCAGATCGGTTGCGCCAACGATGCGCCCGCGTAGAAAAGCTGCTGCACGCGGCTGAGGAAATTCCTGCGCAACTGCGCGTCGGCCGTCATGGCGTTGGCGATGGCTTCAAAGCCGACCGGCACATTGAAGTACCAGGTGGGTGCGACTTCGCTCAGGTTGCGCAGGGTTTCCTTCAGCAGCGCGGGTGTGGGTTTGCCATCGTCGATGTACATCGTGCCGCCGTTGTGCACCACCATGTAGAAGTTGTGGTTGCCGCCGGCCGTGTGGTTCCACGGCATCCAGTCCACCAGCACCAGCGGTTCATGCGCGACAGCGGGCATCGACTGCTTCATCTGCTGCTGGTTCGAGCAGATCATGCGTTGCGTGTTGATGACGGCTTTGGGCAGCTTGGTGGAGCCACTGGTGAAGAGAAATTTGACGATGGTGTCCGGCCCGGTGGCCTGCATGGCGGCGTCCACGCCGGGGCCGGGCTTTGTTGCCAAAAATGAGTCAAATGAGCTGACAGGCCTCGAATAGCTTGCGTTACCAGCTATTGAATTGATAACAATCTCGGTGTCTTTCGGTACCACGGCTTCAATGGCGCGGCCGTAACGCTCCCAGTCTGGCGCATACACGAGGCCGGGCGTCAGGGTGTCCAGCGCGTGGCGCAATTTGTCGAAATCCTGGCTCACCAGCGAATAGGCGGGGGAGATAGCGCAATACGGGACGCCAGCGTACATGGCGCCCAACGCCAACATGGCGTGTTCGAGGCTGTTTTCGCTGAGGATCGCCAGCGGGCGATCGGCGTTCAGGCCACGGTCCAGCAGCGCCTGGCCGATGCTGCGGGCCGCTTCCAGCGCCTGTTTGAAACTCAGGTGTTGCCACGCGCCGCCCTGGGCCGGGTCGCGCCGCGCGTAAACGGTGCGGTCGGGCGCAACCTGCGCCCAATGGATGAGCCTGTCCGTCATGCGCTGCGCATACGGCTGCAAAGCCTGGTCGGCGCTCAGATAGGTGACGCCGCCGCTCTGACGCGCAGCGGCGCGCGTAACGCCAAATTTGAATGGGCGAAATTTGGGCTGTGGGCTCATGGGGTTTCAGTCTTTCTTGGGGCTGCTCGAGCCGGCGCCGATGCCTTCGGGCCGCACCTTGGGGCCGCTGCCGTCGAGAAACGCGCGCACCCGAGCCTTGGCTTCGGGCGCCGACTGCACCACGCTGGAGATCAGGGATTCCATCAGGAACCCGTGGTCGGCGGTTTGCTCGGCGATGCGAGGCAACGCGTGCATCAGGGCGTAATTGGTCATGGGCGCATTTTGGGCAATGCGTTCGGCCAATTCAATCGCTTTCGCCAAAGCTTCGCCGGGCGGCACCAGGTACTGCGCGAATCCTTTGGCGACGCCGTCAGCCGCCTTGTAAACGCGGCCGGTCATCATCATGTCCATCACAGTCTGCGCGCCGACCAGCTTGGTGATGCGCACCGAGCCGCCGCCGCCCACAAAAATACCACGCGAGCCTTCAGGCAGGGCGAAGAAAGTGGTTTCGTCCGCCACGCGGATGTGGCAGGCGGTGGCCAGCTCCAGCCCGCCGCCCACCACAGCGCCGTGCAGGGCAGCCACGATGGGAACACGGCCAAATTCAATGGCTGTGAGGACCTTGTGCCAGGAGCGCGAGTGGTGCACACCTTCTACGGCGTCCATCTCTTTCAATGAACTGAGGTCCAGGCCGGCGCAGAAATGCGGGCCTTCGCCGTCAATGACAACGGCTTTGGTGGTCTCGGGCAATTCGTCAAAACGCTGGCCGATCGCCGCCATGACGCCGTCGCTGATGGCATTGCGTTTTTGCGCGCGCGTCAGGCGGATGATTGAAATCGCGCCCCGGTGTTCAACGGAAACATCTTCCAGGGTGGGTGTGGTTCGGTACTGTGACATCGGCTTTGCCAGTTTAAATAACGTTATAAACAATAACTAATTTACGCCAATTTTCAAACCTGAATTACAGTAGTTACCCTAGGAAATCCTAGGAAATCCTAGGAAATCTGGTTCCTCAAGGCTTTTTGCCAAACAGGGCCATCAGCGTCTGGCGCAGCCAAACATTGCCAGGATCCAGGTTGAAACGCTCGTGCCAGTGCTGTTTGACCTTGTAAGACGGCAAAACGACCGGTGGTTCCAGCACCTGAATCTGCTCCTGCAAGGCAAGAGCGTTGCCGAAACGCCGGGGCACGATCACCAACAGCTCGGTCTGCGCCACAATCCGGGCAAGCCCCAGATAACTGGGCACGCGCAGCACCACGCGGCGCTCAACCCCGTGCTTGGCCAGCACTTTGTCGACGACGGCGTGCCCTGTTCCCGAGGTGGCGACGGCGATGTGGCCTTCCGCGCCGAATGCCTGCCGGCTGAGCCTTGCGCGAATGCGCGGATGTTGGGCTGACGCGAGGCAAACGAAGTCCTGCGCAAAGAGCGCCTGCTGGTAAAAGCCCGCTTCCAGATCCGGGGTGAAGCCGACGGCCAGGTCGGCGTCGCCAGACTCCAGCCTGCGGCGGCTGTCGGGTGAAATTTTGTCAACTTCGAGCGCGACACCTGGCGCGGTTTTCTGCAAATGGTTGATCAGGCTTGGCAACAGCACGATTTCGCTGATGTCGGTCAAACACAGGCGAAATTCACGTTTGGCGCTGTTGGGCGAAAACGCCTGTGGCAGGCCGCGTGCAGCGCCAATGCGGACCAAAGCCTCCTGCAATTCCGGGTAAATGGCTTTTGCGCGCGGCGTCGGCTCCATGCCTTGCGAAGTGCGGCAAAACAGGGGGTCGCCAAAGTGGCGGCGCAATTTGGTCAAGGCGATGCTGGCGCTGGCCTGTTCGATGCCCAAGGCCAAGGCTGCGCGCGAGACGCTCTGGGTTTTGTAGACCTCCGCAAACACGCTGAGCCAGTCGAGATCAAGTTTCGCCATGGGTTTGTTGACTCACTATATTAAAACGATATAGAGGGTATTCGATATTCAGCTTTGACGCCATGGTCCGGGCCTGCGACAGTTGCTGCTTTTCAAGAACCGAGAGGAGAACAAAGTGCAATTTCACCTGAACGGATTCCGGGCCGGCGATCCGGGGCTTGTGGACGCAGCCCCCACAATTTTGGGCCGCGAAGGGTCTGCAAAAGACAGTCTCCCCGCTGAAGCCGATGTTTTGATCGTGGGCTGCGGCCCCGCTGGCCTTACCCTTGCCGCGCAACTGGCAGCTTTCCCGGACATCCGCACGGTGGTCGTCGAGCAGAAACCCGGCCCTTTGCAGCTCGGCCAGGCCGACGGCGTTGCCTGCCGGACGATGGAGATGTTCGAGGCTTTCGGTTTTGCCGAGCGCGTGCTGAAAGAGTCCTACTGGGTCAATGAAACCACGTTCTGGAAGCCCGATGACGCGGATGGCAGCCGCATTGTGCGCAGCGGTCGCGTTCAGGACGTGGAGGACGGCCTGTCGCATATGCCCCACGTGATCCTGAACCAGGCGCGTGTGCACGATTTTTACCTCGACATCATGCAAAGATCGGCCTCGCGCCTCGTGCCGCACTATGACCGCCGCCTGGCGGGGCTTGAGCGGGCACCCGACGACCTTGTGTCCGGCGCCGCTTCCGATCACCCTGTCACGGTGCGGTTCGAACGGCAGGACGCTGGACACACGGGCGAGGTGGAGACTATCCGCGCCCGTTATGTCGTCGGTTGTGATGGCGCACGAAGCAGCGTGCGCCAGTCCATAGGCCGGGCGTTGCAGGGCGATTCTGCCAACCACGCCTGGGGCGTGATGGACGTGCTGGTGGTCACCGACTTCCCCGACATCCGTTTCAAGTCGCTGATCCAGTCCGCCGGCGAAGGCAGCGTGGTGCTGATCCCGCGCGAGGGCGGGTATCTGGTGCGCATTTATGTGGAACTCGACAAACTCGCCGTGAACGAGCGCGTTGCAGCCCGCAACATCGGCATTGACCAGATCATCGCCGCCGCCCAGCGCATCTTCCATCCTTTCAGCCTCGATGTGAAAGAAGTGGCCTGGTGGTCGGTCTATGAAATCGGCCAGCGGCTGTGTGACCGGTTTGATGATCTTGAGCCCCAGGACATGGCCACCCGATTGCCGCGTATCTTCATTGCCGGCGACGCCTGCCACACCCACAGCCCCAAAGCGGGCCAGGGCATGAACGTTTCCATGCAAGACACCTTCAACCTGGGCTGGAAGCTCGCCGCGGTGCTGCGGGGGCGCTGCCCGCCAACCTTGCTTCACACCTATTCCGCCGAGCGGCAGGCGGTGGCCAAGGAGTTGATCGACTTCGACCGCGAATGGGCTGCGATGCTCAGCGCCCCATTGAAAAAACCGGGTGATTCGGCAGGCACGGGCATTGACCCGTCTGAGGTGCAGCGCTACTTCGTGCAGCATGGCCGCTACACGGCCGGCACCGCAACGCGCTACAAACCCGCACTGCTCACCGGGCCATCCACTCACCAGCACTTGGCCCAGGGGCTGTTGATCGGCACGCGCTTCCATTCCATGCCGGTTGTCCGCTTGGGCGACGGCAAACTGATGCAACTGGGCCAGACGCTGGCAGCGGACGGTCGTTGGCGCCTGTTGGCCTTTGCCGGGCAAGGTGACAGCGCTACGCCCGAATCGCCTGTCGGCAAGTTGTGCAGCTACCTTGCCGGATCGCCGCAGTCCCCGCTCAGGCGCCACACCCCGGCAGGCGCGGACATGGACGCCATCTTCGATGTGCGAGCCGTGTTTCAGCAAAACCACCATGAACTGGCCATCACCGCCATGCCGGAGCTGCTGTTTCCCCACAAGGGCCGTTACGGGCTGCGCGACTACGAAAAGGCGTTTTGTGCGCTGGGGGATGCAGGCCCAAACCCGGGTCAAAACATTTACACACAGCGCCGCATCGACCGCGAGCGCGGCTGCCTGGTGGTGGTGCGGCCCGACCAGTACATCGCCCACGTCCTGCCGCTGCACGCAACCGACGCGCTGGCCGCGTTCTTTGGCAGCTTCATGCTGGATGCCTGAACGCATCCTCGACCATCCGTTTTTCACCAAAATCCAAGCTCCAGGAAATACTTATGAAATCCTTCAATCCAACCTCTCTCGTTTTGGCCGCGACTGCTGCCCTGTGCCTGCCCGCCGCAGCCCAGCAAGCCAATTTCCCGACCAAGCCAGTGACCATCGTCACTGCCTTCCCCGCAGGCAGCGGCCCGGACGCCGTGTTGCGCCAGGTGTCCGAAAAGCTGTCCAAGCTGTGGGGCCAGCCGGTGCTGATCAACAACAAACCCGGTGGCGGCGGCTTCATTGCCATCGAAGCCTCTCAACGCGCCCCGGCCGACGGCTATACCCTGGTGCAATTCGACAGTGAACATCTTTCCGCCTTGCCGCTGCTGTACAAGGCCAAGGGCTACGTCACCTTGAACAACTTTGACCCGGTGGCACCACTCTTCCGCACCCCGTTTTTCGTCACCGTCCCGACCGATTCCAAGTGGCAGAACATGAAAGACTTGATTGGCGCCGCCAAGGCAGCGCCCAACAAGGTCAACTTCGGCTCCTGGGGCATCGGCAGCCCGGGCCATCTGGGCGGCGAGCAACTGGAACTGCTGACCGGCACCGAGATGACCCACGTGGCCTACCGCGAGATGTCGCAATTGTTCACGTCGGTTGGTTCAGGCGAATTGCAGTGGAGTTTTGGCAGCATTCCGTCCAGCCAGGGCATCTACAAAGCAGGCAAACTGCGCTACATCGCCGTTGCGGCGGCCAAACGTGTTCCACAAATGCCCAATGTGCCCACTATGGCCGAGGCGGGTGGCCCGGCCGGTTTTGAAGTCAACTCGTTCGTGTCGCTGCTCGCGCCCAAAGGCATTGCCGGTGACGTCAAGGCCAAGATCCACGCCGATGTGCTGAAAGTGCTGGCCGACCCGGAAGTCAAGGCCAAGTTCGACACCTTCGCCTTCGAAACCATCACCTGGTCGCCTGACCAGATTCGCCAGAACGCCGAAGCCAAGGGCAAAATCTACGAAGAATTGGTCAAACGCAAGAATATCAGCCTTGACTAGGAAAGTGCTTAAGGAAACATCATGAACGAACTTGGTCGCATGGAAGACCTCCCCGCCGACTATGTGGCAGAGCTCAAAAGCCTCAACCTGGTGCCGCTTTGGCCCAATCTGCGGGCCGTGTTGCCGCCGCACAAGCCCCGGCCCAACACGCAGGCCACGCACTGGCCGTACAAAAGCATCCGGCCGCTGCTGATCAAGGCGGGTGAACTGACGCCGATTGAAAAAGCCGAGCGGCGTGTGCTGGTGCTGGCCAACCCCGGTCACACGCTGGAGAAAATGCAGGCCAGTGCCGCGATGTACCTGGGCATGCAGTTGCTGCTGCCCGGCGAATGGGCGCCCTCACACCGCCACACACCCAACGCGGTGCGCATGGTGGTCGAAGGCGAAGGGGCCTGGAGCACCGTCGAAGGTGAAAAATGCCCCATGTTGCGCGGCGATTTGATTCTCACCCCCACCGGTTTATGGCACGAACACGGGCACGACGGCGACCAGCCCGTCATCTGGCTCGACGTGCTCGATTTGCCGCTTGTCTACTACATGGAGGCGAGTTACCACGTCAATGGCGGCCGGCAAACGCCCCGCGCCGACCATGGCGAGCGCCGTTACACGCAGGGTGGCCTGGTGCCTACCCCGGTGTTTGAGCGTTCGCGCGCCAGCTACCCGATGTTGCGTTACCCCTGGGCTGACGCGCGCGCGGCGCTGGAGTCGCTCGCGGCTGACCAGCCCGCTCTGGAATGTGTCCAGCTCACCTACAGCAACCCCGAAACCGGCGGCCACGCGGAAAACATCCTGGGTTTTTACGCCATGATGTTGCGTCCGGGCCAAACGCTCGCACTGCCGGCGCGCAGCCCGGCTTGCGTGTTCCACGTCATTGAAGGCGGCGCGACCGTGAAAATTGAAGAAAAAACATTCAGCATGGCCGAGGCCGACATCTGTTGCGCGCCGGGTTACACGCCTATCAGCCTCGCCAACCCGTCAAGCGCCAAACCCGCGTTTCTGTTCGTCGCCGACGAAACCCCGCTGCATCAAAAACTGGGCGTCTACGAAACGCGCGCCTGAGGCCGCAAATTTGGCTACAGTGTCAGCTTCAACAACCAGGAGACTCCCATGGCAAATACCCCGCAAAACCCATTTGGCGACGTGGCCAAAATGCTGGAAAAATTCAAAGTGCCCGGCGTGGACATGACGGCCATCATCGAAGCCAGGCGCAAAGACATCGAGGCGGTGGTTGCCTCCAACAAGGCGGCCGTCGAGGCGATGCAGGCGATGGGCCGCAAACAGGCTGAAATGCTGAAAGCCGCGATGCAGGAAATCCAGGAGACCAGCAAAGACATGGCCAGCAGCATGGGCGACCCGGCCAAGCAGGCGGCGGTTGCCAAAAAAGCCTACGCCAAAGCGCTGGCCGATGTGAAAGACCTCGCAGACATGGCGCGCAAGGCGCAGGCTGACTCGATGGCCAGCATCACCAAACGGGCCAATGAGCATCTGGCGGAAATCAAGACCATGATGAACCCCAAATAAGCCGGGACCGGATGGGCAGGGCGTCCGCCGCCTTGCCCTGACGCCGGTTGGTGGATGCAGGGGTGCGTTTGCGCTTCTTTATCGCATTCTTGAGTTTGCTATTATAAATATAGCTATAACTCTATATTTTACGTGACTTAAAAGGCTAAAAAACTTAAAAATCCGGCTTGGAATGGAAAATCGATCTGATCATACCCAATTTGGGTATTTAAAGCGCCATTCATCCCCCGGATCTCAATCCGCGAGCAAATGCTGCGCTAGACTCGCCAACAAAGGAGCATGCCCCCATGGATACCAAAAACCTCATCGCCATCGACACCCACACCCATCTCGAGGTGTCGTGCCGCAATCCGTTTGACAACTACGGCGAAGAGTTCGACCGCGCTGCCGACAAATATTTCCGCAACAGCAAACGCCCGACGATGGAGGAGACGCTTGCCTATTACCGCGAGAAGAAGATTGGCTTCGTCAACTTCACTGTCGATGCCGAAAGCCAGATGGGCCGCGCCCGCATCACCAACGAAGAGATCGCCGATGCTGCCGCCGCCAACAGCGACATCATGATCGCCTTTGGCTCCATTGACCCGCACAAGGGCAAGATGGGTGGCCGCGAGGCGCGCCGCCTGGTGGAAAACCACGGCGTCAAAGGTTTCAAGTTCCATCCGACGGTGCAGGGCTTTTTGCCCGCCGACAAGATGGCCTGGCCGATCTATGAGGTCATCAACGAATACAAGCTGCCAGCGATCTTCCACAGCGGGCACTCGGGCATTGGCAGCGGCATGCGTTGCGGCGGCGGCCTGCGTTTGCAGAACAGCAACCCGATGCTGCTGGAAGACGTGGCGATCGCTTTCCCCGACATGCAGATCGTCGTCGCGCACCCGAGCTGGCCGTGGCAGGACGAAGCGATTTCACTGGCCCTGCACAAGCCGAATATCTGGATCGACCTGTCAGGCTGGAGCCCCAAATATTTCGCCCCGCAACTGATCCAGTACGCCAACACGCTCTTGAAAGACCGCATTCTGTTTGGCAGCGATTACCCGCTGATCACCCCTGACCGCTGGATGGCTGATTTTGAAGTCGCGGGATTCAAGGACGACGTGAAGCCGCTGATCCTGAAACAAAACGCCATGCGTTTGCTGGGTTTGCAGTAGACCGTCCGCCCGCAATTGACTGGCGTCTTCCGGCATGCCGGCGAGCAAGGGATTGGGTTCACTGTGGGCAAAGCGAGAATGGCCGCATGATCCCCATTTCCAATTTGGCTGACATCGAGGCGCTTGAGTCGCTGCCTTATGAATCTGTGGTGCCGGCGCGCTCGACTTATGAGCTGATTGCCCGCGCGGCGGCTCGATTTCCCGAGCGGCACGCCTTTCGTTATCTGCCGGACGGCGACCTGGCCACACCGGCCAGAAACGTGAGTTACCGGGAGCTCATGGCGCAAATCGACCGCGCTGCCAGCCTGTTCGCTTCAATGGGTGTCGGGCCAGACGACGCTGTGGCCATTTTGGCGCCCAACATTCCGGAGACCCAATTCGCGCTTTGGGGCGCCCAGGTTGCGGGCCGCGCTTGTCCGATCAACTACCTGCTGCAGCCCGACCATATCGCGGCGCTCCTGAAAGCTTCGGGGGCAAAAGTCATTGTGGCGCTTGGGCCGAACGAAGAGATGAATCTGTGGCCAACCCTGCTGAAGGTTCGGATATTGTGCGACCTGCCGGTCTTGCAGATTCGCGCAAGCGCCGATGCGGCTTTTGATGCGCCTGGGGTGCCCGTTTTTCAAGACGCAGTTGGCTTTCAGACCTTGCAAAACGGTTTGAGCAAGCTATTGGAAATGGAGCAATCGAACCCGGTTCAAAGAGAACGGATTGCCGCCTGCTTCCACACCGGTGGCACCACCGGAGCACCCAAACTCGCGCAGCACACCCATGGCAATGAAGTGCACACCAGCAGCCTCGCGCCGCGTTTTTATGGCTTTGATGAGAACACCGTCGAGATCAACGGTTTCCCGCTCTTTCATGTGGCGGGCGCGTTTGTCTACGGCCTGTCGCTGTTGTCGGTGGGCGCTACGCAAATTCTTCCCACACTCAGTGGCATGCGCAACGCCGCTTTTGTTAAAAACTACTGGAAATTCTGCGAGCGGGAAAAAGTCACGGCGCTGGCATCGGTTCCCACCGTGCTGACGACTTTGCTCAACCTGGCAGTGGATGCCGACATCTCCAGCGTCAAAGTGGCCTACACCGGCGGTTCCCCGCTGCCCGGCGAATTGGCCACGCAGTTTGAAAACCGGCTCAAGATTCCTGTGCGCAATATCCTGGGCATGACCGAAAGCGCCGGACTCGTCTGCATCGAACCCTTTGCGGCGCCGCGGGTGCCGGGCTCGGTGGGGCTGCGCCTGCCCTACACCCAGGTGCGTGTGGCGCATTGGCGCGACGGCGCGGCGATACTTGAAGAAACCTGCGCCGTCGGCGAAACCGGCGTGGTGGCGGTTCTCGGGCCCCACGTCAGCCCCGGTTACAGCGACCCGCAGCGCAATGCCGGCATGTTTGAGCGTCTGCCCAATGGCGAACACTGGCTGGTGTCGGGCGACCTGGGCCACATCGATTCGCAGGGTTATGTTCACATCACCGGCCGGGCCAAAGACGTGATCATCCGCAGCTCGCACAACATCGACCCTGGTCTGGTGGAGGACGCTTTTCTCGCCCATCCGGCCGTCGCTTTGTGTGCGGTGGTGGGGGAGCCCGATGCATACGCGGGCGAGTTGCCCGTCGCGTTTGTCACACTCAAACCTGGCGCTCGCATCGACCCGCAAGCGCTTCTGGACGACGTCGCACTGAGGATTCACGAGCGGCCCGCGATGCCCAAACGGGTCACCATCATTGATGCCATGCCAAACACAGCGATTGGCAAGATATTCAAGCCGGCCTTGCGACTCAAGGCCATTGAGGCCAAGCTGGCGGAAATGCTGGACGGTGTGGCGCCAGGGCGCGAAGTGACGGTTGCAGCGGAGGAGCGGCCCAAGGGGCAAGTTGCCGTGGTCCACGTGTCTGGCGGCGAAACTGCGCAGGTCAAAGCCCAGGTGTTGGAGCGGCTGACCTCCATCGCCGTGCCGCATGAAGTGAGCTTTGGGTAAATGGGAAACCGTTTTTGCCGGACCATGCTCGCAAAACCTTCAATCAGCGCGGCAAGCAAAACGGTATGAACGTGCCAGCGCCGGCCGCGCACGCTGCGGTCACGATCTACACCGACGGCGCCTGCAAAGGCAACCCCGGCCCCGGCGGCTGGGGCGCGTTGTTGCTCTACGGCGAAACTGAAAAAGAGATTTTCGGCGGCGAGTTGGCTACCACCAACAACCGCATGGAACTCACGGCCGTCATCGAGGCCTTGCTCGCGCTGAAAAAGCCCTGCCAGGTCACGCTTTACCTTGACAGCGAATACGTGCGCAAGGGCATCACCGAGTGGATCGCTGGCTGGAAAGCGCGTGGCTGGCGCACGGCAGCCAAACAGCCGGTGAAAAACGTGGACTTGTGGCAGCGGCTGGATGGCGTGGTCGCCACCTCGGGCCACGTGATCCAGTGGCGCTGGGTGAAGGGCCACGCCGGGGATCCCGGCAACGAGCGTGCCGACAGCCTGGCCAACCGGGGTGTGGCTCTGGCGTTGAACCAGCGCTGAAATTCGCGATCCAAAAAACTTGAGCGGGCGGCGGCGGGGTGAAGGCGGAATAAAGGCGGCTGTGTAAAGGCGCGGTAAAGCTGGCGCCTGCAAGACCGCGTAGGCGCCACAGCGCGTATTTCCACTGAGACCCGATTGTCAAGCTGCTGATACATTCATTGACTTCTTGTCTGGCCACGCAAAGGGCCGACGCCATCACCACAGCAAGTTTTCATGGCATCAAAAGCAATTTATTACCTCACGGCCGCCGTCGGCATTGCAGCGGCTTCTGGCGCGGCCTGGTGGTACCAGAGCAAACCAAAAGGTCCGCTGGAAATCGGCGCATCGAGCCGTGCCGCAGCGAACCCGCAGGCCACAGCGTCTGGCCCGGCGGCAGCGGCTTCCGCGCCGCGCCCGGCCGGTGTGGAAGTGGCGAAAGTCGAACGCATGGTCCTGCAGGACGACGCCCAGTCGGTCGGCAGCCTGCGTTCCCGCCAAAGTGTGATGTTGCGCCCGGAGGTGCCGGGGCGCGTCAAGCAGCTCGGTTTTACCGATGGCCAGCGTGTGCGCAAGGGCCAGGTGCTGGTGCAGCTTGATGACGTCTTGCAACGCGCCGAGATCAAGCAGGCCCGCGCGCAAGTGTCGATTGCCCAGGCCAATCTCAAACGCAACCAGGAGTTGGTGGCGCAGAATTTTGTGGCGCAACGCGTGTTGGAAGAGTCCGCCGCCAACCTGCAGGTGGCCGAGGCGCAACAGGCGCTGTCGTGCGCGCGGCTGTCTCGTATGGCCATCCTCGCGCCGTTTGACGGCACGGTGGGCATCCGCAATGTCAACATTGGCGATTTCGTCAAAGACGGCGCGGACTTGATCAACCTTGAAGACATTGGCAGCATGTATGTCGACTTCCGGCTTCCAGAACGTTTTCAGGGCAAGCTCAGGCTGCAGCAATCGGTTGAGCTGACGCTGGACGCGCTGCCGGGCCGGGCCTTCAAGGCGCGCATCGAGGCGATTGACCCGCTGCTGGACGTGAACGGCCGCTCAGTTGGCGTGCGCGCCATCTTGCCCAACTCTGCGGGTGAGCCCGCGCGTGAAGGTGGACGCGGTGGTCCCGGCGCGGGAGCGCCCGGTGCGGGCGGCCCGAACGCGGGCGCGTCAGGCGGGCGCCCAAGCGGCCAGGCCGCTGCAGGTGCGCCCAGGCCTGCACCTACAGGAGCGCAAGCCGCCGCCGGCAACCGGCCCGGCGCTGCTGCGCCGGTGGGACGCGCAGGAATGGGCCGACCGGGAGGACAGGGCGGCTCCAGTGTGCCGTCGTCGCTGGACGCAGATGGCTGCGCGATCGACCCGGCAACCGTGGCGGCAAATGCCGCTGGCAGCGCGGCTGCTGGCGCAACCGGCGCCCCGGGCACTCGCAGACCCGGCGGCGCTGGGGCGCCAGCGGCAGGCGCCGGCAACCCGTCACCGCTCAGGCCTGGCATGTTTGCGCGGGTGAACACGGTTTTTTCCATCAACGACGCGGCTTTGGTCGTACCGGAAGAATCGATCGTGCCACAGGGCGGCCGCCAATTTGTCGTCAAGGCCGTCACGCCTGACCAGGTGCCCTCGGTGGACAAGTCCAAGTTGCCCGAAGAAGCCAGGTTTGTGTCGCTGCGCCAGGAGGTTCGCTTGGGTGTGCGGCGCGCCGGCAAGGTGGAAATTGTCAGTGGCCTGGACGAAGGCCAAAGTGTGGTGGTGGCCGGCCATCAGCGTTTGCAGCGCGACGGCACACCGCTTCGTGTGATTGAGTTGACGAGGCCGCCGCAGGGTGGCCCCCAGGGTGGACAGGGCGGGACGGGCGGGCCGGTGGGTGCCGCTTCCGCTGCGGCGGGCGCTGCATCCGCTGCGGCGGCCCAGCCCGTGGCGCCCAGCCGCTGAATTTTTCGGAGACTTGCATGCAACTGGCTGAAACCTCCATTCGCCGCCCGGTGTTTGCCACCGTGCTGTCGCTGCTGATCCTGCTGGTCGGCGCTGTGTCTTACACCCGCCTGTCGGTGCGCGAGTACCCGAAAATCGACGAACCCGTGGTCTCGGTCAACACCTTTTTCATTGGCGCCTCCAGCGAGGTGGTCGAGGGCCAGGTGTCGAAGATTCTGGAAGACTCCATCGCGGGCATCGAAGGTGTGGACGTGATCACCTCCATCAGCCGACCCGAGCGCAGCCTGATATCCGTGCGGTTTGCCTTGACCCGCAATG
>JANNEZ010000372.1:0-6065 GCA_031379255.1 Rhodoferax sp.
CTGGCCGACATGGGCGCTGAGGTCATCAAGGTCGAACCGATCGAAGGCGACCGCACGCGGCATCTGCTGGGCTCAGGCGCGGGTTTTTTCCCGATGTTCAACCGCAACAAAAAAAGCATCGCGATTGATCTGCGTTCCAAATACGGCGCCGCAGCCGCCCGCGCACTCTCGGCCAGCGCCGACGTGGTGCTGGAGAACTTAAAAACCGGCACGATGGGCAAATATGGGCTCGACTACGCCTCGCTCTCCAAGGTGAATCCGAAAATCATTTACGTGAGCCACAAGGGTTTTCTGCCTGGGCCGTATGAACACCGCGTGGCGCTCGATGAGGTGGTGCAGATGATGGGCGGCCTGGCCTATATGACTGGCCGCCCCGGCGACCCGCTGCGCGCGGGCAGCAGCGTGAACGACATCATGGGCGGCATGTTTGGCGCGATTGGCGCTTTGGGCGCCCTGATCCAGCGCGGCATCACCGGGCGCGGCCAGGAAGTGCAAAGCGCGCTGTTTGAAAACAACGTGTTTCTGGTCGGCCAACACATGCTGCAATACGCCATCACCGGGCAAGCCGCCGCGCCGATGCCGGACCGCATCTCGGCCTGGGCCGTCTACGACGTGTTCACGGTGAAAGACGGCGAACAGATTTTCCTGTCTGCCGTGAGCGATGCGCAGTGGGACGTGTTTTGCGATGTGTTGGGTTTTGCCGACCTCAAGGCCGACCCGCGTTATGGTTCCAACAACGAACGGGTTGCTTTGCGCGCCGAGTTGCTGCCGGTGTTGCGCGAACGTCTGGCCGGGCGCAGCGCGGCCGAGCTGTCGGCCCTGTTCGAGAAACACGCCTTGCCCTTCGCGCCCATCCGCAAGCCGGAGGACCTGTATGACGACGAGCACCTGATCGCCACCGGCGGCCTGGCCGACGTGACGCTGACCGACGGCGCGAAAGCCGGACAAACGGCAAAAACCACGCTGTTCCCGTTTTCCATGGCCGGCCAGCGCCTGGGCGTACGCCTGAACCCGCCGCGTATGGGCGAACACACACGGGAGGTGTTGGCCCAAGTCGGCTATGCACCGGCCGAGATCGACCGGCTGTTTTCCAATTCCGCCATTGCTTGACGCGCGCCAACCCTTGACACAACCGGAGACCCCTTTGAACCCATCCCCTACCCGTCTGAGCCACCTGAACCGGCGTCAGGCAATGCTGGCGCTCGCTGCCTTGGGTGTTGCCCAGAGCGCAGGGGCGCAGTCTGACAAACCGGTGCGGTTCATCCTTCCCGTGTCGGCCGGGTCCGGCGTAGACGGCATCATCCGCGCCGCCAGCAGCCAACTTGCCAAAGCGCTGGGACAAAGCGTCGTGATCGAAAACCAGCCCGGCGCGGGGGGCGTGGTTGGCACGGCGGCCATGATCAAGTCTGCGCCCGATGGCAACACGCTCTCGATGGTGTCCAACAACCACGTGATCTACCCGAGCGTCTTGAAGTCGGTGCCGTTTGACCCAGTCAATGACATCACGCCCATCGCGATCATCGGCGCCACGCCGCTGGTGCTGGTGGTCAACCCGAAGGTGCCGGCCAAAACCCTGCAGGAGTTTGCCGCCATGCTCAAGGCCAGCCCCGGCAAATACAACTACGCCTCCAGCGGCAATGGCACCATCCTGCACCTGGCGGCCGAAATGTTCAAAGACGTGAGTGGAACCTTCTCCACGCACATTCCCTACCGGGGTTTCGGCCCGATGTTGCAGGACATCGTGGGTGGCCAGGTTGATTGGGGTGTGGGCGCCCTGCCGGCGGTGGCAGGGCAGGTCAAAGCGGGCAATTTGCGCGCTCTGTGCGTTTCTGCGCCCGCACGGATCGCCGCCGCGCCGGACATTCCGACCTCCGCCGAAGGCGGATTCCCCAAGTATCTGGTGGAAGGCTGGATTGCAGCGGTTGGCCCCAAGGGTTTGGCCGCGGACCAGGTCAAGCGCATCCAGGGCGCGATTGCCACGGCGTTTGCCACGCCGGAGGTGAAGGAGGCCATGGACAAACAGGGCAACACCATCAACATCAGCACCCCCGAGGCGGCGCTGGGCCACTTCAGGAGCGAGCTGGTGAAATACGCGGCGCTAGTAAAGAAAGCGGGCGTCCAGCCGCAATAGGCTTTCCGGCAATTCAGCGCGTTACCAGCACCGGAATCGCGGATTCGGCAACCACCCGGCCGGCCACGCTGCCCAGCATCAGGCGCCGGATGCCGGTGCGCCCGTGGGAGCCGAGCATGATCAGGTCGCAGCCCTCGGCTTTGGCGGCATGCATGATGCCGGCCGCTGCGCCGGCCTCTTCGACGATACGGGTCTGAACGTCGATGCCCGTGCCGCTTTCCTGGGCCAGTTCCACCACCTTGGCATTGGCTTTTGCGGCCAGGGTTTGCGCGGCTGACATGTACGACTGGAAACCCATAGGGTTGCTGTCGCCAACCATCAGGAACGGGTAGGGGTCAATCACATACACGGCAGTGATGCGGCAATTGTGAACCCGGGCCAGGCCCACGGCCAACGCGGCTGCGTGTTCGGAGGCGGCTGAGCCGTCGGTGGCAATGCAAATGTTCTTGAACATGGCGTCCTCCTGAAGTTCAGGCCGGAATTGGCCCGGGCTCATTGGAAGGCTCCAGTTTGCGCTGCGAATTGATACAGGTCAACTGCTGTTGCATTGGCGATTGGGGGAAAGGAGGTGGGGATTGATTTGGAGTGGAATTTTCACTAGCATTCCGCGTATGGCACCGCACCTACACAGCCAAGCCGGAAATACCTTTGCCCCAGAGACCCCGGACGACAGCGCGCCCGATGGCGCTTTGTCCCGGTTCCTCGGGGCTTTGCCGGCTCGGGCCAACATTCCCTTGCGTCTGACGCTCTGGAACGGCAAGAGCGTCGATCTGGGGCCGGGCGCGCGCGTCAGCCTTCAATTGAAGGATGCCCGGGCGCTGCGGCACCTGCTTTCGCCCACGATCGACAGCCTTGCCGAAGCTTACGTCAACGGTCATTTCGATGTCAGCGGCAGCGTGGCCGACATTGTCGACATCGCCATGCGGCTGGCGGCCTCGGGCGAGTCGTCGGCCGGCAAATTTGCGCGGCTTTTCAGCCCCGTGCGCCACAACAAGGCGCTGGACAAATCGTCCATCGCCCACCATTACGACGTGAGCAACGCCTTTTACCGCCAGTGGCTGGATCCGCGCATGGTGTATTCCTGCGCTTATTTCCAGACCGGCCAGGAGTCTCTGGCTGACGCGCAACTGGCCAAGCTGGACCATGTGCTGGACAAGATCATGCTCAGCAAAGACGAGCGCCTGCTGGACATCGGCTGCGGCTGGGGCGCATTGGCGATACGCGCCGCCGAAAAATACGGCGCCCGCGTGGTGGGCGTGACGCTGTCGGAAAACCAGTATGAACTGGCCCGCGAGCGGGTTGCGCAGGCCGGGTTGCGCGCCCGGGTGGATATCCGCCTGCTGGACTACCGCGACCTCACGTCCAACGACGGCCCGTTTGACAAGATCACATCCATTGGCATGTTTGAACATGTGGGCCTTAAACACCTGGGCGCCTATTTCGCCAAAATCACCAGCCTGCTGCGCGACGGCGGCCTGGTACTCAACCATGGCATCACCTCGACCGACCCCGGCAGCGGCAACACGCCGCTTGGCGCCGGCGCGTTCATCGACAAATACGTGTTCCCCAACGGCGAGTTGCCGCACATCAGCCTGGCACTGCGCGACATGCAGGCCGGAGGGCTTGAAGCGCTGGATGTGGAATGCCTGCGCCGCCACTATGCGCGCACGCTGTCGCAATGGTCAGACAATTTCGAAGCCGGCAGCCAGGCGACAGACGGCGCCGATGCTGGCGGGAGCCGCGTGCGCAGCCTGGTGGATGAAAAAACCTGGCGCGTCTGGCGCATTTACCTTGCCGGCTGCGCCCACGCGTTTTCGCAAAACTGGGTGTCGCTCTACCAAGTGCTGGCGTGCAAGGCCGGCGCGGCCGGGGGCCTCAACCCGACACCCTGGTCACGCGCCTACATGTACCAGGCCTGAGAGGGTCTGCGCCAGGGCCTCAGCTGCCGGCCGCAAAACCAAACAGGCGCATGGGTGTTTTCCACAAGATTTTCTGCCGCCAGCCGGCATCGGGAACAAACGCGGCGAAGAGTTGCAGGAGCGGGCCGTAGTCCAGCCGCGATGAAGCGCGCAAAAACGGCCAGTCAGACGCCCACAGGCAATGGTCAGGGCCGAAGGCCAGCAGCAGCGCTTCGATGTGCCGGTGGGTGTCGGCAAACGGAAAATTCTGTTTCGAGAATTTGGCGAAGCCTGAAATCTTCACGGCCGTGCGCCCGTTTGCGGCCATCGCCAGGAGCGCGACAAAGCCTGGCGCGTCGAGCCCACGGGCGGGGTCGGGCCGGCCGCAATGGTCGATCAAGACCTGGGCGCCCGAAGCGTTCAGAATGGGCGCCAGCGCGGCCAGTTGGTCGTCCTGAACCTGCACGTTGGCAAAGAGCCCCAGCGGCGCCAAGCGTGCCAGCAGGGGCGCAATATCAGCGTAGTGGTCGAGCCCGTGCAGCGACACGTTGAAGGCGATGCCAACAATGCCTTGCGCCTGAAGCGCCTGCAGCTGCGAAAGCGGCGCGTCGTTGGCGACCACCGCAACGCCCTTGAAGCGGCCTTTGCCGTGGGTGATGGCGTCGAGCATGCAGCGGTTGTCCGGCCCGTAACCCGAGTTGGGCTCCACCAGCAGGGCGTGGCGAGCGCTGTAAGCCGCCAGCACCTGGGCGAAATAATCCGCCGAGCCGGTTTCCTGGCCTGCAGGGCGGTAGGGCACGTCAGCGCCGTAGGCGAATCGGCCGGGGTCCAGGATGTGGCAGTGGCAATCGATTTTGGGCGTGGCGTAGATCGCGGCGTCGAAGCTCATGCCGCATTCTCGAGGATGGTGTGAATATTCACCAAAAACCCCAAGTTCCGTGAACAATTTGTCACAAGTTCACGTTTATCATCGCGCAGCCGTGGAAATCGACCACTCCGAGCCATCGGCAGTTCTGCTTGGCACGGGCAAAAGCACAGCTCAGCGCGGCCCACTTTACATACTAAAAAACGCATGGATTTTGGAGGAGTCAGCACAGACGAAATGGTGTGGGCCCTGGGCAGCCTGGCTCAGATCAACCGCATGCCGTTTGACCGGGGTCTGCTGGTGCAGGGCTTTGTGCCACCCTACCGCTTTGACGTGCTGCCCCAGGGCCTGCTAAGCCTGGGCTTCAAATGCAAGTCACACAAGCAGTTCCCCGCGCCGGCCAAACTTGCCAAGCAGCTCAAACTGCCGTGTCTGATTGAACTGCGCTCGGCAAGCCAAGGCGATGCCGCAGACCAAAACAAAGCCGACGGCCCAAACGAGCCCGCCGCCAAACCCCAGCCCCGGCTCGCCCTGGCCATCAAGCTGGACTCTGATGTGCTCTGGGTGTTCTACCCCGGCGCTGCCGAACCGCAGAAACTGGCCTTGGGCGACCTGGCCACTGCCACCACGGGCGCCTGGATCGAATGTGCGCCTCAAGTCAAACCGGTGGACGACCCGGACCTCGGCGGCGGCCAGGCCTTCGGCTTCAAGTGGTTCATCCCGGTCTTGCTCAAACACAAAGGCATTTGGCGCGACGTGTTGACGGCGTCGCTCGTGATCCAGCTCATCGCCTTGGCCACGCCCTTGTTCACCCAGGTCATCATCGACAAAGTGGTCACGCACCAGACCGCCAGCACGCTGGCGGTGATCGCCGCTGGGCTGGTCATTTTCATGTTGTTCAGCGCCGCGCTCACTTGGGTGCGCCAGTACCTGGTGCTGCACACCGGCAACCGGGTCGATGCGCAACTGGGCTCAGCCGTGTTCGAGCACCTGTTCCGCCTGCCCCTGCGATACTTCGAGCACCGGCCCACCGGCGTCATCGCCGCGCGCATGCAGGCGGTGGAAACCATCCGCGAGTTTGTTGCCTCCAGCCTGGTCACCCTGCTGCTGGATTTGCCTTTTTTGCTGATTTTTGTCGGCATCATGTTTTGGTACAGCGTGCCGCTGACCC
>JANNEZ010000380.1:0-1765 GCA_031379255.1 Rhodoferax sp.
GTACGAGTTCTCGGTGTGGATCGATTCGCCCGCGGCGAAGCGCCGCTCACCACCCGGCCACGACACACGCAGCGCATGGCGCGCATGCAGGTGCATCTCGATGCGCGAACGCTGCATGTCGAACACCGCGCGGTGCCGCCACTGCCGCACGTCGAAGTCGGCGCCGAGCAGCGCATTCACGCGCCGCAGCAGGTTCAAATTGAAGGCCGCGGTCACGCCAAGCGCATCGTCGTAGGCCGCTTCGAGCACCTCACCCGGCTTGACCAGATCGACACCGATCAACAGCGCCCCACCGTCGCTGGCGCCTGCTGCACCGCGCATCTCGCGCAACAGCCGCAGCGCCTCTTGCGGGTCGAAGTTGCCGATGCTCGAGCCTGGGTAGAACACCAACGCAGGTGCCGTCAGCAGCCCATCGGGCAGCGTCAGCCGCGCCGAGAAATCCTGCCCCACCCCGGTCATACGAACTTGCGGATGCTCGCGCTGCAAGCGCTTCAAGCTGTCACGCAGAAATTCGACCGAGATGTCGACCGCCACATACGCCTGCGGCTCGATCAGCGGGAACAGCCGTGCCGCTTTGGCGCAGTTGCCTGCCCCCAGGTCCACCAACACCGGCGCGGCACCCGTCAGCAACAACGCGGCACGGCCGATCGCAGCGCCGTGCAGCGCAAAGATCGCGGCTTCGCTGCGCGTCGGTGTGTACTCGGGCAGTTCCGTGATCGCCTCGAACAGCTTTGAGCCGAGCGTGTCGTAGAAGAACTTCGGCGACAGCGCCGCGGGCGTGGCCAACAAGCCGGCAGCGGCCTCGGTGGCGAGCAGGCGCTCGTCGAGCGTATCGACCTGGATGTAGTGCGGTGTGCGCATGGCGGCCGGACTGTATCGGCAGACGCGCTCGCGCGTCAGAATCGCTCTCCCCGCCTTGCTTGGCACCACCTGAGACCCGATCACCATGAAGCTCTACTACAGCCCCGGCGCCTGCTCCCTGTCACCGCACATCGTGCTGCGCGAAGCCGGCCTGGCCTTCGAGCCGGTGCTGGCCAACCTGAAAACCCACCAGCTCACTGACGGAACCGACTACTACGGCATCAGCCCCAAAGGTTACGTGCCGCTGCTCGAGCTCGACAACGGCGAGCGTCTGAGCGAGGGCCCGGCCATCGTCCAGTACATCGCCGACCAGGCCCCCGCCTCGAAGCTCGCCCCGCCCGCCGGCACGATGGCGCGCTACCGCCTGCAAGAGTGGCTGACCTTCATCGGCACCGAGCTGCACAAGACCTTCAGCCCGCTGTTCAACCCGGCCATCGGCGAAGACGCCAAAGTGATCTTCCGCAAGAAGCTGGTCGAACGCTTCACCTGGGTCGACAGCAAGCTCGCCAGCAAGAGCTACCTGATGGGCGATGACTTCTGCGCCGCCGACGCCTACCTGTTCACCGTCGCACGCTGGGCGCCTTTCGTCGGCGTGGACATCACCGGCTTGGCCAACCTCAGCGCCTTCATGGCCCGCGTCAACGCGCGGCCGGCGGTGCAGGAAGCGCTGAAGGCCGAAGGGCTGGGCAAGTAAGGCCGCAGCGCCTTCGTTGCGCATCAGGCCGCGTCGTCGAGTGCGGCCGGCGTGTTCAACCAGGTCGCGTGCGCTCGCCCCCCGGGTGGCGCAAGAAGTAGGCCACCGCGCGCCACTCCATCGGCGCCAGCCCGGGCTGGTCGTCGGCCACCGCCTGGCGCGCGGGAAGCCACCGAGATCGCCGCCGTGCGCAGCGTGCTTGTCGGCCAG
>JANNEZ010000386.1:0-9431 GCA_031379255.1 Rhodoferax sp.
TAGGTCTGGGTGCTCATCCACTCGACCAAGCCGGCCTTGTAAAGCGCGCCCACGCCCATCAGCATGCAGCTGACGGTGCAGTTGCCGCCGATCCAGTTCTTGCCACCGGCCGCCAACGCATTTTTGATGACCGGCATGTTCACTGGGTCCAGGATGATGACCGCGTCGTCTTTCATGCGCAGTGTGGAGGCGGCGTCGATCCAGTGGCCGGTCCAGCCGGCAGCGCGCAGCTTGGGGAAAACCAGGGCGGTGTAGTCGCCGCCTTGCGCGGTGATGACGATGTCGCATTTTTTCAACGCAGCAATGTCGAACGCGTCTTTGAGCGTGGTTTCGTTTTTGGCCTGCGCAGGGGCCTTGCCGCCTGCGTTGGAGGTGGAGAAAAACACCGGCTCGATCAAGGCGAAATCGTTTTCCGCGATCATGCGGTCGATCAGCACCGAGCCGACCATGCCGCGCCAGCCTACGAGGCCCACGAGGTTTCCTGTTTTCATGTTCAAAGCGCCTTTCAAAATCAATCAGAGATCACTCAAAAGAGGCTGATCCCCCGGCTCGTCAGGCTCCGGGGCGGGCGCACGACGAACCAGGCTCTGCTAGCCCTTAATGGTGGTCGTTTTAGTGGTAGCGATGAACGCGCCCACGCCAGCGGCAAGGCGCTGGGCTGATGAGCTGAGGAGAACCGACGCATTCATGGTGCTTGTGATTGTAAGCGAGTTTTGTCAATCTCCAGGGAGGTGAGAAGGACACGCTGCTAAACGCTCCTCGGCTCATTTGATGGCGGGCCACTACCTCTGGGCGTAGAATAATTCCGGCAAACTGCCGCCTATTCCCCCGCGCCCAGTGTCTTTGGCTTTGGTGGTTTGGCTTCAGGTCGATCTTTCCCAACGAGGAGTTGACACATGAAAATAGCTACGGTAGGAAAAGGCGGTTCCGGCAAGACCACTCTTGCAGGCACGCTGGCCCGCATACTGGCTGAAGACGGATGCAAAGTCCTGGCCATTGACGGCGACCCCAACCCCAACCTGGCCTTGACGCTTGGCATGCCTACCGAAGAGGCAGACAAAATCCGCAACATCCCGCCCAGTGTGATCAATTTCAGGGAAGAAAGCGATGGCAGCCGCAGCCTGTACATGACGCTGTCGCACCAGGAGTTGATCGGCAAATATGCGGCGGCAGCGCCAGCCGGCATCGAGCTGATCTTGATGGGCAAACCGGCTGACGGCAGTGCTGGCAGCGGCTGCATGTGCTCGTCGCACCGCGCAGTGCGGGGCCTGATTGCCGAGATGAGCGGGTACGGCGAATACACCATCACCGACATGGAGGCTGGGCTGGAACATCTGAAACGCGGCACGGCGCGCAATGTGGACGTGATGCTGGTGGTGACCGAGCCCTATTTCCGTTCCATGGAGGCGGCGGCCCGCACCTTTGTCCTGGCCCGGGAGTTGAAGATTCCGCACCTCTACGCGGTGGCCAACAAGGTCAAAAACGAAGAAGACCAAGCCGCCATCGACGAGTTCTGCCGCAAGCACGATATGCCGCAAATTGGAGCCGTGCCGGATGAGCCGCTGTTTGGCGAAGCCGAACGTCTGGGCTTGGCACCCATTGATTTTGCGCCGGACAGCGCGGGTGCGCAGGCGATCCGGGCCATTGCGGGCAAACTGAAGCGCCTGGCCGCTCCAGTTGCCGTGGCTGAAGCTGAAGGGTCGAGTCTTTCGGTCCGGCTCAGGGTTTAGCAAATACGCGGCAGTTGCTCGCCAGTCAGCATATCCACAATGCGTTCACCGCCAAACGCGGTGCGTAGAATC
The DNA here is from genome assembly GCA_031379255.1 of Rhodoferax sp. Classification (GTDB taxonomy): domain Bacteria; phylum Pseudomonadota; class Gammaproteobacteria; order Burkholderiales; family Burkholderiaceae_C; genus JANYCG01. The sequence goes on from JANNEZ010000386.1 coordinate 1,803, forward strand.
ACGGCGGCGTGCGGGCTGGCACTGACTTCGCCAATTCGAGCCGAATCCGTGCCCGCAGCGTGGGCGCGCATGGCGGCCAATACGGCACCTGCCTCGGCCTTCGGCACTACCGCAACCAGCTTGCCCTCATTGGCAAAATAAAGCGGGTCCAGTCCCAGGATCGCGCACACACCTTTGACTTCCTCCCGCACGGGGATGCAGGCCTCGTCAATGCGCATGCAGGTATTGCTGGCCTGTGCAAACTCGTTGAGCACGGTGGCCAGGCCGCCACGTGTCGCGTCGCGCAGGCAGTGGATATCAGGGCAGACTGCCAGCATGGCCTGAACCAGGCCGTGCAAGGCCTGGGAATCGCTTTCAACTGACACATCAAGTGCCAGATCACCGCGGGCATGAAGGATGGCTACGCCGTGGTCGCCGATGCTGCCGTTGACCAGAATGACATCGCCCGGCTGCGCGCGGCTGGCACTGATTTCAATGCCGCCAGGAATCACACCAATTCCGGCGGTATTGATGAAGAGCTTGTCTGCCGCGCCCCGGTTGACTACCTTGGTGTCGCCAGTAACGATCACCACGCCCGCCTTGGCCGCCGCACGCTGCATGGAGTCGGCGACGCGACGCAAAGTGTCAATAGACAGGCCTTCTTCAATGATCACGCTGCAACTGAGGTATAGCGGCTGCGCACCGCTCATGGCCAGATCATTCACAGTGCCGTTCACCGCAAGGCTGCCAATGTCGCCACCCGGGAAGAACAAAGGGTGCACCACATACGAATCCGTGGTGAAAGCAAGCCGGTCGCCGCGAGCCGCCAGATCCGCAATACCCAGCCGGGCCTGGTCTTCGAGATCGTTGAGCAGCGGATTGTCAAACTGGGCCACAAACACGTCATCGATCAGTTCCTGCATCGCCTTGCCGCCGCCACCATGGGCCATGGTGACGCAGGTGCCATGAAGCTTGCCGCCGCTGCGTCTGGGCCGGCCTGCTGTACCAGACTCGTCGGCGGTATCGCTCACACCACCGACTTCTCAACGCGGGGCTGGCGCATCACATGCACCCGCGCGTAGCTGTATTGCGCAGCGCAGGCACCCTCGGACGACACCATCAGTGCGCCAATCGGCGTCTGCGGCGTGCAGGCAGTTCCGAACACCTTGCATTCCCAGGGTTTGATCACCCCCTTGAGCACTTCGCCACATTGGCATGACTTTGGATCGGCAATTTTCAGGTTGGGAACCGCAAATCTTCGTTCTGCGTCAAAGCGCGAAAATTCTTTGCGGATGCGCACGCCGGAATGGTCAATCGAACCCAGGCCACGCCACTCAAAGAACTCGCGCAATTCGAACACTTGGGCCATCGCCGCCAGGGCTTGGGCGTTGCCCGCTTCTGAAGTCGCGCGAAGGTACTGGTTTTCAACGTCGCAACGACCTTGGTCCAGTTGCTTCAACAGCATCCAGATCGACTGCAAAATATCCAGCGGCTCGAACCCCGCAACCACCACCGGCTTGCGGTAGTGCCCGGCAATGAATTGGTATGGCCATGACCCTATCACCATGCTGACATGTCCGGGCCCCAGAAAGCCGTCAAGCATCAGCTCAGGTGAATCCAGCACGGCCTTGATGGTCGGGACAATGGTGATGTGATTGCAAAACAGGGAGAAGTTGCCAATGCCTTCTGCTTGCGCCCGCAGCAAGGTGAACGCGGTGCTGGGCATGGTTGTCTCGAAACCCAGCGCGAAAAAAACCACCTCCCTGTCCGGGTTCTCGCGCGCCAGTTTCAACGCGTCCAGCGGCGAATAAACCATGCGCACATCCGCGCCTTCGGCTCTGGCTTGAAGCAAACTCTTGCGCGACCCAGGTACGCGCATCGCATCACCAAAGGTTGTGAAGATGACCTCGGGCTGTTCAGCCAAAGCCACGCAATCATCAACCCGCCCCATCGGCAGCACACACACTGGACAGCCCGGGCCATGCACCAACTCGATCGAGTCGGGCAGCATCGCCTCAATGCCGTATTTGAAAATGGTGTGGGTGTGCCCACCGCAGACTTCCATCAGTTGCAGCGGGTGGGCACGGCCTGCCGACGCTCTCCCGGCAAGCGCTGCAATTTCCTTTTGCAATGCGCGGGCCTGAACCGGGTTCTGAAACTCGTCAACGTATTTCATGACGACTGCGCTGCGTGAAGTCCGCCGCGTTGGTCGGCCAGCAGCGTGTGAACCAGATCCCAAAGAATGTGATAAATCAGCACATGGGTTTCCTGAATGCGGTGAATGCTGTCAGCAGGCACCACCAGGCAATGGTCCAGATGCTCACTTTGGGCCATCAGGCCACCATCAGCGCCGCAAAGGCCTATGGTCACCATGCCTAGCTCCCTGGCACCGGCAAACGCAGCCAGCAGGCTCTGCGAGTTGCCGCTGGTTGAAATGCCAATCAATGCGTCGCCCTTGCGCGCCAATGCCATCAGCTGACGCGAGAAAACGTGGCTGTAGCCGACGTCATTGGCGAGCGCACTCAGGGTAGCCACATCAGCCGCCAGATTCACCGCCGCCAGCGCCGGGCGGCCGGTCGTGACAGGGTGCAAAAACTCCACTGCAATATGGGCTGCATCACAACTGGAGCCGCCATTGCCCATGCTGAACAGCCGCCCACCCTGCTGGTACACCCCGGCAATTGCCCGCGCCACTTGGATCAAATGACCGGTGTTTTGTGCAAAGAAGCCGCGTTTGGCCTCGATGCTGCCCTGCACTTTCTGTGCGACCGATTCGGTCAGCGCTTGATCCAGCGCGCCGGCATTTTGCGGTTGCGCCTTCAAGAACGGATAGAACGCCTGCAGATCGGGATTGACGCCTGTCATCACGACTTCTCACGTGGCCGCAGACGACTGCGCCGCAAACATTGATTCGAGCTCACCTTCAATGGCCCCCAGCTCTTTGAGCAACTGAAGGGTTTTCGCGGCTTCTGCTTCGTCGATACGGCTCATTGCAAAACCAACATGAATCAGCACCCAGTCACCCACGCAGGATTCCACCGGATGCTCGTCATCGACGATGCAGGAGATGTTGATCTCCCGCTTCGCGCCGCTAACGCTGACCACCGCAAGCCGGTTCGCCACATCTGTGATCTGGACAATCTGGGCCGGAACGCAAACACACATGTTGATCGACCCTCTTGAAGATTCAGATCGACCGGGCCGCCGCAACCACTGCTTGCCCGAGCGACAGGCCGCCATCGTTGGCGGGGACGCGGGAATGCGAATACACCAAGTGACCCGAAGCCTCGAGTCGTTTGATCACCTGTCCAAGCAAGGTGACATTTTGAAAAACGCCGCCCGACAAGGCAATTCGATTCTGCCACGGATTGCCATGGTGACGGGTCAATTCGGCCACCATGGCAATGATCGCCTGGCTCAGGCCATTGTGAAAACGGGCGGCTATCTTGCCGATATGTTCGCCTTGCGCGATGTCTTGCAGCACCACGGGCCAGAGCGGATGGGTATCAAGCCAGGCCATACCCGAGGCATCCACCGGCGCCACCGTGAAGCCATAACTCTCGCCGTGCCGCAAAACGTCCTGGGCAACACACGCCTCCAGCTCAATTGCCGCCTGGCCTTCGTAGCTGACTGCTTTGCAGACACCCGTGAGCGACGACACCGCATCAAACAGACGTCCACAGGAACTGGTCAGCGGGCTATTGAAGGAAGTGCGAATCATCGCATCAACAACAGCCAGAGTCTGGATTGGCAGGGCACGAAAAAAATCAAGATCTCCAAAATCCCGCTGCAAGGCATTCCGCCCGAGCTGCTGGATCAGGTAAGAGTAGGCCATGCGCCAAGGCTCGTGAATTGCCCGCACGCCACCCGGCATGGGAACTGGCTTGAAGGCCGCAAGCCGTCGACTCTGTCGATAGTCGGCAAGCAAGAACTCACCGCCCCAAAACGTGCCATCATTGCCATAGCCGAGCCCATCGAGCGCGATTCCCAGAACCGGCAGTGCAGTAAGAGGCACGGAGTTGTCGGCCAGACACGCCGCAATGTGGGCGTGGTGATGCTGCACCTCAACCCGGACCGGTTGTTTTACGGGATTCGCAGGGTTTGTCCATCTTTGGCCCAGCTTGGAGGACAAGTAGTCGGGATGCAGATCGACGGCCACAATGGCTGGCGTGTGGTCGAACATGGCGAGGTACAGATCCAACGACTCGCGATAGGCCATCCAAGCCTGCGCGTTTTCCAGATCCCCGAGGTGGTGCGACAGGATGGCTTGACCATCGCGCAACAGGCAAAAAGTGCTTTTCAATTCCCCGCCAAATGCAAGCACTGGCGGTGCAGCGTCAAACCCAGGCGGCAATGGCAAGGCGGCTGGCGCCATGCCACGAGAGCGCCGCAACCAACGGGGCCTGCCATCACTCACCTGCACGACCGAATCGTCTGTCCGGTTGACAATGTCGCGATCATGCAGGAGCAGGAAATCAGCAATGTTGCCCAGCCGCTCACCCGCTTGTGCGTTGTCCGTGCATTGCGGCTCGTCCGAAGCATTGCCGCTGGTGAAAATAATCGGCGTGTCCACGCCTTGCAGCAACAGGTGATGCAAAGCCGTGTAGGGCAACATGAAGCCGAAGACGGACTGCCCTTGCGCAATCGAAGCTGCAAGCGCTTCGGGCGACGCGACCTTGATCAGCACGATGGGTGCAGCGGGGCTTTGCAGCATATCTTGCTCAGCGCTTGAGGGGCTGCAATAGCGCGCGATCACGCCCAGATCCCGGGCCATCAGGGCAAATGGCTTGTCATATCGACGCTTGCGGATACGAAGTCTTGCCACTGCGGTCTCATTGGCAGCATCGCAGGCCAGGTGGAAACCACCCAGTCCCTTGACCGCGACAATGTGGCCGGCCAGAATCAGGCGGCGGGCCTGCGCGATCGCATCGAACCCAGTTGACAACTTTACCAGCGACGCTTCGCCGCCTCGCTCCAGCCAGACCTTCGGCCCGCAATCGGCGCAGGCGGTGGGCTGCGCGTGAAAGCGCCGATCCTGTGGGTCATGGTATTCATGCGCGCAGGCCGTACACATTGGAAATACGTCCATGCTGGTATTGCACCGGTCATATGGAACCGAATGCAGGATTGAAAATCGTGGCCCGCAGTGGGTGCAGTTGGTAAACGGGTAACGAAAACGCCGGTTGCCTGGGTTGAAGACGTCCGCCAGGCAGGCAGCACAGGTGGCCGCATCTGCAGTGACACCTACGCGCGCCAGGCCGGACCGGCTGTCAATAATTTGAAAACCGGGTTCAGCGATCTCCGAACTGGGCTCGCGTTCGATCCGGTCAATACGTGACAAAGGTGGTGGCGCAAACTGAATTGCCCGCACGAAGTCATCAAGATCCGCCTGTTCGCCCGCAACAATGATATTCACCCCGGCCGCATCGTTGCAAACAGTGCCCCTCAGATCACGTTCCTTGGCCAGCAAAAAAACCCAGGGGCGAATGCCCACGCCTTGAACGATACCCGACAAGCGAATTCGTTCTGTGCTAACGGGACTGGGTTCCACAGGTTTTACGGCGATCAAGTCGGACTCCTGAAGCAATCACGTTGACAACACACCACCAACCAACCCACACCCTGAGGCGCTCTGGTTTGACCTCAAATAATGAAATCTGACGCGCATAGGCCGTAGTTCCAACCACTTTCAATCGGTGCATCCGCCTACTTCGCACGCATTCAATACAGCACCATTTTTCCGAGTTTCCCGCCTGGTTAAGGCAGTGCGGTTCAACAGCCAAGTCAATTGCCCTGGCTAGGTTCAATCGATCTGCATCGACCTGAATTCAGGAAGTGATTCGCATCGGGCCGTGAGCTCGTCCAGTCGCGGTATATCTTTGCGCCCCAGCAGGTCTGGGAAAATATGTCTGACAAAGGTCACTCCCACCGCCGCCGTCACATCTGGCTGCATGATCTGATTTGCAATGAACCAGTCTCGGTTTGAAAGCTCATGGTCCAGCGCTTGAAGGCCTTGACGGGTCTGCCGCAGCAAACGTTCCGAGCGCTCCGACATCTGCAGCGCAACCGGACGGCGGCGTTCAGCGTTGGCGACCATGGCGCGCTCAATCGTGCCACACGCCAACGCCAGCAAGTACAGTGAACGCCGGCGCAATGGCCCTGCTGGCGGAATCAAGGCCAGTTGCGGCCCCGCGAGCTCGTCGAAATAGTCCAGGATTGCAGCGCTATCGATCAGTGTTTCGCCATCTGCCAAGACGAGGGCCGGCACCCTTCCAATCGGGTTAGTGGTTTCAACCTCAGCCACATCGTCAATCGCAGACAAACTCTTCCGGTCGAAGTCAATGCCAAGATGCGTCATCGAAACAGCAGTTCGCCTGACGAATGGTGACAACAAGCGTCCAATAAGTACCGGGCGACGATTGTTGTGCATGATGCAAGTCTCCTGCTGGTCGGTGAATTTATTCAGGCCCAATGATGATAAGCGGGGTGCCACTTGATCACAAGTGCCTGGTAAATTTTGAAGGAATCTGGCAAAGTTTTCCGTACCTCCCATAGAGTGCCCGCACAAAGAAGCAAGATCTCCATGTGATGGTGTTAGCATGAATTTTCGATATAAATGCCTGAACTCCGGAGACGAAAGCTGCCATGGTGCAAGACGGGATTCACATTGGAAAACTGGCCAAAATGCTTGCGACCAGTACCAAGACACTGCGGTTTTACGAAGTCATGGGGCTGCTCAATCCGCCGGGGCGCAGCGCATCCGCTTACCGGCTGTATGACGACAGCGCAATGGCCAGGGCACGATTGGTGGTGGAGTTGCGGCGTCTGGGCCTGAGCATCCACGAATTGCAAGAGCTGTTGGATCCAATGAACGCAAATTGCCTGCGGGTGCGCTTGCTGGGGTTGATGGACGAAAAATTGCGCGATATGTACGTGCAATTGAGCGTGTTGCAAGGCCGGACCGATGATTTGTCAGCCCGGCACGAGGCCTTGCTTTCCACCCCGCGCACCCGTCCCCCTGCATGCATTTGCGATGCGCTGTTCCGACCCTGTACCTGTGTTTGACAGCCTGTCAGCCGGGCGCACTCCCTTGCGGCTCCCAAGCCATGGGCAATAAACTGAGGCCAGCCGTGGCAAGTGCCAGCGCCAGGCCGGGGAACAATGCCAACCACCAGGCGCGTAGCGCATGTGACTGGCCGGTTTGCACCAATAGCCCCCAACTCAGCCGGTTTGGGTCACCCGCGCCAAGAAAGCACAATCCGGCCTCAATCAACAGCGCGCTGGCGAATATCAGGGGCAAATGCGGCAGCGCCAGCGGTAGCATGATAGGCACCAAGTGGCGGCGCGCCACCGATAACGGGCTTGCGCCCAGCAAGCTTGCCGCTTCAATGAAAGGCGCATGACGCAGGGATCGGGCCTCCGCGCGAATTTGGCGCGCCAGCGGCGCCCAACCCGTCAACGTCAGGATGCATGCCAGTTGCACCCAACCCGGCCCCAGCCACGCACTGGCCAACAAAGCCAAAAAGAAGCGCGGCACGATCTGGCTTACATCCATCAGCCGCACAAGCAGCCGATCCAGCCAGCCACCTGCAAGGCCGGCCATCATCCCCACGAAAACTCCCAGCACTGCCGCACCCAATGCGACCAAAC
>JANNEZ010000389.1:0-2682 GCA_031379255.1 Rhodoferax sp.
GCTCACCGGCGCGCGTTTGCCCAGGCCCAAGGCAACTTCGTTGAGCACCTCGAGTTCGGCCTCGCTCTCGACGTTGAAGCAGCCAATGCCCACCTCCAGCGCGCGTTTCATCTCTGCGCGGGTTTTGCCAACGCCCGAGAAGATGATTTTTTGGGCGTCGGCGCCGGCCGCCAGAACGCGCTCAAGCTCGCCGCCAGAGACGATGTCGAACCCGCAGCCCGCCTGCGCAAACACCTGGATCACACCCAAAGCCGGGTTGGCCTTCATGGCATAACAGATTTGCGCGTCGCGCCCTTCAAAACCGCGCTGGTAGGCCGCCAGCGCCGACAACATGGCGGCTTTGGAGTAGACGAACAGCGGGGTGGCGTGGCTGCGGGCCAGAGCGGACAAGGCGATTTTTTCAACCTGCAACTGCCCGTTTTCATAGGCGAAATGGGGATGGCCGGGGAGGGTTTGGGGTGTCATGCGGACTTGGGGGATGGAGTGGCGGCGAGGCCACGGCGTTTACCGGGACGGCGGGGCAGACGATGGCGTGGAAGCGCCCTGGGCGGGTGACACCGCAGGGGCTGGCGCAGGAGTTTGCAAAGCAGAATCCGGGCTGGAGCGGGGCAACAGGGTTTGCAGCAGCGTTGCGCGGTTGGCGGCGGCGGGTTCGGTCGGCAGATACAGCGGGCCCTGCTGCCCGCAGGCGGCCAATGCCAACGTCAGGGCGGTACAAACCACCCTATCAAGCGTGCGGTTGGCCTGGCTGACTAGAATCCGGCAATACGAAAGCATGGTGATATTGTAATGACCGACCTTGAATTTTTAGACCGAGCGGAAACCGTGCTGAAGGCCATTGAAGCCGCGTGTGACCGCATCAACGAAGAAACCGAGGCGGACATCGACAACCAGCGTGTAGGCGGCATGATCACCCTGGTGTTTGAGAACAAGAGCCAGATCGTCATCAACCTGCAAAAGCCGCTGCACGAAATCTGGCTGGCGGCCAAGTCGGGCGGTTACCACTACAAATACGTCGACAACGCGTGGCGCGACACCAAAGGGCAGGGTGAATTTTTTGCCAACCTGTCGCGGTTTGCCAGCGAACAGGCCGGGCAGGGCTTGCAGTTCAGTTCTTGAACAAATCGAGGATGCGCTTTTTCTCTTCGGCCGGCGGCAGGGCATGCACCGAGTGGGAGCCGTCCGCGCCTTCCGGTTCGAGTCCCAGGGACTGAACGCCGCCACGGGCAAATTCGGTGAAGTACCACTCGCCGCCGACGTTGGTCACGCCTTCGGGCGGGGTGATCTCAGCCACCGGAACACCTTTGAGTGCGTGCTGCATGAAGCTGATCCAGACCGGCAGGCTCAAGCCACCGCCGGTTTCGTTGCTGCCGAGTTTGCGCGGCGTGTCGTAGCCGATCCAGGTCACCGCTGCCAGCGTTGGGTGGTAACCGGCGAACCAGGCGTCCATGGAGTCGTTGGTGGTGCCGGTCTTGCCGTAAATGTCGCCACGCCCCAGTGCCACCTTGGCCTTGGCTGCGGTGCCCGAGCGGGTGACCTCTTGCAACAGGCTGCTCATCAGGAAGGCGTTGCGCGGCGCGATGGTGCGTGCGGATTCGTCCAGCACCGGCATTTTGGTCTGCTGCAGCACTTTGCCTTTTTGCTCCGTCACGCGGGCAATCACCCAGGGGTTGATGCGGTAGCCGCCATTGGCAAATACGGAATAGGCGGTGGCCATCTGCATCGGCGTGACGGAGCCTGCGCCCAGCGCCATGGTGAGGTAGGCCGGGTGTTTTTCTTCGTCAAAACCGAAGTTGGTGATCCAGCTTTGGGCGAATTGCGGGGTGATGGCGTTCAGAATGCGGATGGAGATCATGTTTTTTGATCTGGCCAAGCCGGTTCGCATGGGCATCGGGCCGTCAAATTTTCCGTCGTAGTTTTTCGGCTCCCAGGCTTGCCCGCCCGTCACCCCAGCGCTGAAAAACAGGGGCGAGTCGTTGATGACGGTCGAGGGTGTGAAGCCCTTCTCGAGTGCTGCCGAATACACAAACGGCTTGAAACTCGAGCCCGGCTGGCGCCAGGCCTGAGTGACGTGGTTGAACTTGTTTTTTTCGAAATCGAAGCCGCCCACCATCGCCTTGATAGCGCCATTGCGAGGATCGAGCGCCACAAAAGCGCCTTCGACCTCGGGCAGCTGGGTGACCTCCCAGGCCCCTTTGGCGGTTTTGGCAACCCGGATCAAAGCGCCACGGCGGATCTTGATCGTGGGCGGGGCCTTGTCGGCCAGGCCGGAGCGCGCCGGGTTGAGGTTGTCACCGGAGATTTCAATCACCTCGCTGTTGGGCCGCATGGCGGTGATCTTCCGGCTGTTGGCGTCCAGCACCACGGCTGACATCACGTCGCCGTTGTCTGGAAATTCGTCCAGCGCCTCGTCAATCGCCTCGTCAAGCTCCTGGCCGGCCGAAGCCGGCAGGTTGAAGAATTGCTCGGGCCCGCGGTAGATTTGGCGCCGCTCAAAGTCCATGATGCCGCGGCGCAGGGCCTTGTAAGCCACGTCCTGGTCGATTGACTTGACGGTGGTGTACACATTCAACCCGCGTGTGTAGGTCTCGGCGCCATATTGGGCAAACATCAGCTGGCGCACGGTCTCGGCAATGTATTCGCCGTGCACCCGGTAGGCCTCAGACGAAGCTTTGATCTTGA
>JANNEZ010000400.1:0-3031 GCA_031379255.1 Rhodoferax sp.
CCATATCCACACAACCATCGCTCCGTCGGGTGCGTCGGAGGGTGCCCCCAGAAGGGGGAGCAGACTTGAGACCCAACGAATGACTACATCACATAGGCTGTCTTGGGGATCCGGCTTTGATCGGCCCACTTAAAGTTAGGCCGCACAAGAACGATCCGATCATGCTCTTTCGTGCATTCTGCTTTTCAGTTGTCCACTTCGCTCTGTGGTGCGCATCAGCCGTAGTCGCATACGGCTCCGATCTCGATCAAGTTCGCTCTCGTTCTGCGCTGGCCAATAGTGCCGCGTCACTGTGCGCCGCACTCCAGTACCCACACGACACAATCCTTCGTGCACTTCCTCTCTCTTGGCTCGTCGAACTTCCACAGGTGGCTGGTGCTGTCGTACTGCTAAACAGTCTTGTATGGGGAGTAGCTCTCTCCGTTGTTTGGCAGTTATTGCTCGCCAGAAGAAAGATCACCAATGTTTCCAAGTCCGCTGCTTCCCGTATGTCGTAGTCTTTGCAACGGCGTCTTGGCTGCTAGCGGTAACAATTCCTTTGGCCTGTGCCCAACAACGTCAACTACAAGCGTGTCACTGTGCAGCGAGTGCGGCCTAACCCTTCCATCGAGGGGATGCCCAAAAGGCTGCGCCTTTTGTGCACCCCTCATGTCAAACGTTAGGCATCAGGACTGCGGCGCGTCGGACAGAACAGTGGGCGACTTCTTTAATGCAGGTGAAGCCGTTTACTATTCTCGTGGGTCTGGTGTTGTCCCAGGTGGCGGTGCTGCGAACTGGTAAAGCATGAGGTCGCGCCTTCGCTATGTCGCCGGTTTAAGGTCGCAATCGTGCCGCGGGCCTTTTGAGTGCGGTGCGGGTTCAACTGGCGAGGTGCAGGCCGGAATGGTACAGAGCAAGCTGGTGGTCGGCCACTTAGAGCCTTGGCCTCGAAGCCCAAAGGCGGGGGGCGCTACGAACTGGGCGGTTGGCCAGGCCTGGGGCACCAAAGATCCGAACCCCATGAGTTGCAAAGCAGTATCCTGTGCGTCGGCAGCAACCTGCGCGGTGGAGCAGAACTGATGCCTAACCCTTCATTCGAGCCGACCCCCAGCGGCTTGGCGCGCCACCAGCCCAGGGCGGGCTTCGCCCATTTTGCCCTGGCCTGGCGGCGCGCCAAGCCGTTGGGGTCGGCTCAATTCGACCGTTAGGCCTCACGGGCAAATCTCAGATCGAGCCTGAACCAGCGTCGCAATCGGGCTGCGTGAACGAAGCGCGTCGGCACGCATGTGATCGCGGAGTTGTCGCCACAGGGCTGACTCCGAAGAGTGAAGTAGCAGTCAATGCTGGCACCGCGGTTCGTGTTGGAGGAAAGATGGAGTGGTTTTCAAGCGCGTCGTCGAGGCCTGTGCCGAGGTCAACGCCCCAGAGTCAGAAGGTTGTTGGCGCTTCGCGCCGCCGTGCTGCGCCGCGCAGTCAGAAGGTGGAGTTCATTCTTGCTGGCAACGCGAGGCGCTTGGTGCAGCAGCAGGTTAGGGAACGTCTGCACAACCTCTCAAATTGCAGTTTGAGATGACTTATTGTTTGGACTGCGGTCGAGTTGCAAATTCGAGGTCTTGATCGGGCGGCTTTCGCTGCCTTCTTGGCCATTTCTGACCTCGTTCGGGCGCTTCGCCCGCACTGCACGCGCACTCATGCCCGCAGCCCTTGCAATATGCGCTTGCGCACCATCCACAGGTTGCTCAGCGCGAACAGTGTCACCAACTGCGCGGTGTTCTTGGCCAGGCCGCGATAGCGCACCTTGACGAAACCGAACTGCCGCTTGATGACCCGGAACGGGTGCTCGACCTTGGCGCGTACCGTGGCCTTGAGTTGCTCGATCTTCTCCATGAGCCGCTCGCTTCTTAAGGCAAGGTTTAAGGCGCGACGCTTGCCTGGGCGCATGGCCACGTGCCACCTGGCCAAGATGCCCTTGACCTCTTCTCGCTTATCGATGCCTTGGTAGCCCGCATCGGCAAAGACGTCTCTGTCTTCGCTGCGCACCAGCGCGTGCGCCTGGGTGATGTCGCTGACATTGGCCGCGGTGCCCACCACGCTGTGCACCAGGCCGCTTTCAGCATCCACGCCAATGTGCGCCTTCATGCCGAAGTGCCACTGGTTGCCCTTCTTCGTTTGGTGCATCTCGGGGTCGCGCTCGCCGCTGGCGTTCTTGGTGGAGCTGGGCGCGGCAATCAAGGTGGCGTCCACCGAGGAGCCGGCCTTGAGCAGCAGGCCCTTGCGGCTCAGCCCGGCGTTGATCGTGGCCAGCATCTGCGCGGCCAGCTTGTGCGTTTCCAGGACGTGGCGAAAGCGCAGGATGGTGCTCTCGTCGGGCATGCGCGCCAGCCCGCTCAAGCCTGCGAACTCGCGCAGCACGGGCGTGTCGTGCAGCGCCTCTTCCATCGCCAGGTCACCCAGCCCGAACCACTGTTGCATGAAGTGCACCCGCAGCATGGCGTTCACAGCAAAGGGCGGGCGCCCGCCCTTGGCTTTGTCAGCCTTGGGCGCGTGGGGCTCAACGAGTGCGACCAGTTCGCCCCACGGCACCACTTTTTCCATCTCATCAAGAAAGACACTGCGCCGGGTCTTCTTGGCGATTGGGTCGAATCCGAGCTTGGCTTGTTTCATGGCTGCCATTGTCGTTTCGAACAACGTTTCAGGTAAGCCGTACTCACCCTAGGTTTTGCAGGATTTCCCTAGCGCCCGGCCAAGCTTCTCAGCTTGCGCAGGCCGCGCACCGTGTTGTGCAGCAGCGCATCGCGAACACCTGACTCGCCAACCGGCTTGGGGCTCAAGCCCCACGACCGCAAGCGGCCGTTGGCGGCGTACAGCAAGGCGCGTTTGTCGATGGCCGGGGTGCGAAACGTCACGCTGAATGACACCGACACCTCGGGCCCGTTCTGCACCCAATGCGGCGCATTCACAGGGAAGTGCAGGCCAAGGCCCGGCGTCAAATCAAAGACCTGCGACTTGGCTTCAAAAGCGTCTTGATAGTTCAGGTTGCGGTGGCCGCCGC
>JANNEZ010000440.1:0-2325 GCA_031379255.1 Rhodoferax sp.
CATCAACCCGGCGGCGCCCAAACCCGCCACGCCGCGCTGGTTTGGCCTGGACGACATGGCCGCCCACGCCCCCGCGCGCCTGCACACCTGGGTTGCCCGCACCACAGACCTTGCCGCCACGGTGCAAGCCAGCGCCGAGCCCATGCGCCCCATCGTGCCCATGAGCCGGGGCGCGCTGAACTGGTTGATTACCTCCCCGCAAGACGCCGCCACCCACGGCGGCCTGACGCCCACACTGATCGAATGGCAAACGCGCGCGCACCCGGCCAGCACACTGCCCGATGCGGGGCTGGTTTTGATGCAGCTGGAGTTCTTCACCTTTGAGGTGCCGCGCATCGAGCGGCAGATGAATGCTTTGGGCCTGGGCGAGGGATGGTCAGCCAGCGCATTGAAATCGGGCGAACCACCGAGGCTGCGGGCGCACATCCGGACGCCGCTGGGGATGCGGGTTTTGGGGTGAGGCAAGTTGGTTTTGACAAAATCTCAAATGAGATACATAATCACGCCCAACCAAGGAAGCTCCACCGTGACCGCTCAAACCTCCATGCTCCACATTCGGGTGGACGATGACATCAAAGACCAAGCGACGCAAACGCTGACGGCCATGGGCCTGTCTATGTCGGATGCAGTGCGCCTGTTCTTGCGCCGCGTGGTGATTGACCAGGCGTTTCCCCTTGAGCTCAAGGTGCCAAACGCCGTGACGCTTGCCGCCATGGAAGAGTCGCGCGCCATGATGGCCAAGCGCCGCGCCCGTTTTGTGACTGCCGACGAGTTGTTTGCCGACCTTGAAAAAAACAGCGGCCAAAACAGCGGCCAAAACAGCGGCCAGTAAGCGCGCTGCGCCGCCGCGAGCCGCCGACTACGCCAAAGCATTTTTGAAAGATTGGCAGCGCCTGTCGCACTCCGGGCGTTTTGATCTGGTGCGGCTCAAGGGGGCGATGATGCTATTGATCGCCAATGACCAAGCCCTCGGCCCTGAGTGGCTGGACCACCCCCTGAAAGGCGCATGGGCCGATCACCGGGAATGCCACATCGGAGGCGATTTTTTGTTGATTTACCAGGTGGAGGCCAACCTGATCAACTTTGTGCGGGCGGGCACCCACTCCGAACTCTTCAGCAGTTGACGGGCTTTTAGATCAAGCCGCCTTCAAATACATGTCGATGTGCATCGACGCATAGGGGCAGACGACCCCCGCGCCATCCGTGCGCTCCAGCAGGCCAAGGTCTGCCAGCACCACAACGTCTTCATGCACGCGCTTCACGTCGCGCTTCACCGAGCGGGCGAGTTCACGCACCGAAAGCTCCCCTTTGCCCTGCGCCGCCCGCACAATCTCCCAGCGCTTTTCAGTGAGCTGGCCGAAGAAGTGGCCGGGGCTCTCAAAGTTCAACACTTCCCCTTGGTAAGACTTGGCCGCAGCCGCTTTGCCCGTAGCGCGAAGCCCGCCGCGCCAATCGGGCTGCATGGTGATGGTCAGGTATCTTTCAGTCATCATGTTCTCCTTGCGGCCACTGAGGCGATGAAGTCTTCTACCATCCGCTGCGTGGTGTATCTGAATCAGCCACCGGCCCTCCCAAAGTTGCGGAGCGCAAATCTGGGAAATTGACCAACAAATCAGCATGCCTCACTGTGATCCAATCAGATGACTTTGTTTTATTGCCGTGCCAAACTAGAGAAAAGGTTGGATTTGCGCCGCCTGCAGCAGATCTTGAAGCCTTCGCAAAGGCCACCTGCAAGCCCAAGCCGTAGAGCTGTTGAATTAATGTTTCCCGCATCGAAGAGTTGTCTCCGACGCCATAATGAGAGACATAATTGAGCAAATCCTGCGGCTTATCTGTGTGTCGAAGTATCGTCATCTCGATGCCATGGCGAGCTAGCAAATCTCGGCTAGCTTTCAGTTCGCTGAATGAGACTATGCAAGAGGTCCTTTCCTTTTGTAACAGTGACCCCGCCAAAATTGCCGCGACAATCAGAGCCGCAGCCTCGTGGGCCTTATCTTGTTGACCGTCCTCACCTTTTAATTTAACGGACTTCACTGTTTTGTCTAAATTTGTGCTCAGAGTCCAAGTGCGGACGTCTAAGATCACTCTCGGGGCGGATAGAGTGGCGGGGCAAGGCTCCCCTTTACCTACGACAAGCCGAGAGCTGTACTCAAACCTAGCCGGCTGCAAATTTTTCTTGAAAAAATTTTTCACTCTACGAGGTGGTTGCACCTGCCCAGCCAGAGAAATCAAAGCTGACAGGCTGGGGTGCAGCGCGTAGTAGCTCCCTTTTGGCAGCATGGCATCATGCTCAGTCCCGCTAGCAAATTGAAATGTTTGCCTACC
>JANNEZ010000448.1:0-1786 GCA_031379255.1 Rhodoferax sp.
TGACCGACATCCTGGGCGACGAGGATCACCTCGGCGACATGGACTTCAAGGTCGCGGGCACCACAGCCGGCATCACCGCGCTGCAGATGGACATCAAGATCCAGGGCATCACGAAGGAAATCATGCAGGTTGCATTGGCGCAGGCCAAGGAAGCGCGCCTGCACATCCTGGCCAAGATGGTCGAGGCGATGGGCGGCGCAAAAACCGAGGTTTCGCAGTTCGCGCCGCGTCTGTACACGATGAAGATCAACCCGGAGAAGATCCGCGACATCATCGGCAAGGGCGGCGCCACCATCCGCGCGTTGACCGAAGAGACCGGCACGACGATCGACATCGGCGAAGACGGCACGATCACGATTGCCTCGACCGACGGCGACAAGGCCGCTTACGCGAAGAAGCGCATCGAAGAAATCACCGCTGAAGTTGAAGTCGGCAAGATCTACGAAGGCCCGATCACGAAGATTCTCGACTTCGGGGCGCTCGTGAATCTGATGCCCGGCAAGGATGGCCTCCTGCACATCAGCCAGATCGCGCACCAGCGCGTCGAGAAGGTCACCGACTTCCTCAAGGAAGGGCAGATCGTCAGGGTCAAGGTGCTCGAGACGGATGAAAAAGGCCGCGTCAAGTTGTCGATGAAAGCCTTGCTTGACCGCGACGCGTTGCCGATGCCCGCGCACCAGGAATGAAGCGCGGGTGAGCGACGCAACAGGTTCAAGCAGACTCGCATGAACGCTATCGAAATCTCGAGCTACGGTGCGCCTGAGGTACTGCACCCGGTGCAGCGGCCCGACCCGGTGGCCGGCCCGGGCGAAGTGCTGATCAAGGTCGCAGCGGCCGGCGTGAACCGGCCCGACGTGCTGCAACGCAAGGGGCACTATCCGGTGCCGCCGGGCGCGTCTGACCTGCCGGGTCTGGAAATCGCGGGCGTGATCGTGAGCGGTGACGCAGCCGCGATGCAAGCGGCCGGCTTCGCGGTGGGCGACCGCGTTTGTGCTTTGGTCGCCGGTGGCGGCTATGCGCAGCTCTGCACCGCGCCTGTCGCGCAGTGTCTGCCCAGTCCCAAGGGCTTCAGCGACATCGAAGCGGCGAGCCTGCCGGAGACGTTTTTCACCGTCTGGTCGAACGTGTTCGACCGCGCGAAGCTGCAACCTGGCGAGACTCTGTTGATTCAGGGCGGTACCAGCGGCATTGGCGTGACCGCCATTCAAATGGCCAAGGCGGCAGGCGCGACTGTGATCGCCACGGCCGGCAGCGACGACAAGTGCAAGGCCTGCGTCAAGCTCGGTGCGGACCACGCGATCAACTACCGCACCCAAGACTTCGTCGACGAGGTGCAACGCATTACCTTGAAGAACGGTGTCAGCGTCGTGCTCGACATGGTCGCAGGCGCCTACGTTGCGCGCGAGATCAAGTGCATGGCTGAAGATGCGCGGCTCGTCATCATTGCCGTGCAAGGTGGCGTGGAGTCGCAGATCGACGCCGGGCTTGTGCTGCGCAAGCGCCTCACAATCACCGGCTCGACATTGCGGCCGCGGCCTATCGCATTCAAGGCGGCGATCGCCCGGTCCTTGCGCGAAAACGTCTGGCCTTGGCTCGAAAGCGGCCGCATCAAACCTGTCATCCACCAAGTGTTTCCCGCGGCGCAAGCCGCCGCGGCGCATGCGCTGATGGAGACCAACCAGCACATCGGCAAACTTGTTCTGACATGGTGAGTCGTCCCGTCATGCGTTGGAGGCAAGAGACGTGAAGCGGCGCAAACTCGTCGTGGGCAACTGGAAGATGAACG
>JANNEZ010000103.1:0-3683 GCA_031379255.1 Rhodoferax sp.
GATTTCCGAGACGGGTGACGCCTCGCAAATCTCCAGCATGCCTGCCAGCGCCAGCCGTGCCCGCAGGTACAGGCGGTGGTCGCGCGAGGTGTCGACCAGCAGGGTCTGGCGCACACCGGGCGGGGTGATGCCTTTGGCGAACTCGCCGGTTTCCAGGTCGATATCGGCGTCGGCCGCGCCGGCAAACAGCTGGTCCATCGCGTGCACCACGGCTGACCAGTTCAGCGGCCGCGTGAACGCGCGCCAGGCGCCCTCGGGCGCCCGCTCCCCCACAGCAATCAGTTTGACGCTTTTGTTGAAACCCGGCGACTGAAGCTCCATGCCGCCTTCGTAACTTTCGGTGTCAACCAGCACCAGGTGCGGCGGCAGGGGAGACTCGGGCGTCCACAGCGCGTAATTCGACGAACGGTCCTGCGACAGGCGAAACAGGGTGTTGAGGGCATGGCGTTCGACATCGCGAAAACCGACAACTTTGACATAAACCGTGTTCAACATGCTTCAATTGGACGGCGCCCGGCCGGATAAATCAAATGAAATTTACTGGAAATGGATGATGCCCGAATGGCGCGCCACAAGGCTTGCCGCACGGGTTGTTGTTATTTCATCGCAGCCGCCGGGCGGCGCGCACGCACGTAGGCGTCGGTTGGCATATAGGCCTTGCCGTCGGCATAACGCCACTGCACCATGGTGCCCTTGCCGCCCTTTTGGTCAAGCAGGCCCACATACGCGCCCATGGTCGACTGCTGGTCGATGGCGCGGAACTCGGCCGGGCCGAATGGCGTGCTGAACTTCAAGCCGCGCATGGCCAACACCAGTTTCTCGTTGTCGGTGGAATTGGCCTTCTTGATCGCCGCGAAAATCGCCTGCATGGTGGCGTAACCCACCACCGAGCCGACTTTCGGGTTCTCGTTGAACTTCTTGTAATAGTTGGCCGTGAACGAGGCATGCTCCGGGCGGTCGATTTGGTCCCACGGGTAACCGGTGACGATCCAGCCCTTGGGTGTTTCATCCTTCAGTGTTTCGAGGTATTCCGGCTCGCCCGAGAGCAGGGAAACCACCGGCGTTTTGGGGAAGATGTTGCGCTGATTGCCCTCGCGCACGAGTTTGGCCAGGTCGGCGCCGAAGGTCACGTTGAAGATGGCGTCTGGCCGGCTCTGCATGGTGGCTTGCAGCGTGGTTCCGGCGTCGAGTTTGCCCAGGGCGGGCCATTGTTCGCCGACAAATTCCACGTCCGGCCGTTTGGCTTTCAGCAGCTCCTTGAAACTCGCCACCGCGCTTTGACCGTATTCGTAATTGGGCGCGATGGTGGCCCAGCGTTTGGCCGGCAGCTTGGCTGCTTCTTCCACCAGCATCGCCGACTGCATGTAAGTGCTCGGGCGCAGGCGGAAGGTGTAGCGGTTGCCCTTGTCCCACACGATGGCGTCGGTCAAGGGCTCGCTGGCGACAAAGAGGCGTTTGTTTTTCTGGGCATGGTCGGCCAGCGCCAGGCCCACATTCGAGAGGAAGCCGCCGGCCAGCACATCCACTTTTTCATTCGATGTGAGTTCCACCGCGTGTTTCAGCGCTTCCTCGGGTTTGCCGCCGTCATCACGCGCTATCACTTCGACCTTGCGGCCCAGCAAGCCGCCTTGCGCGTTGATCTGCTCCACGGCGAGTTGCCAGCCCTGGCGGTAGGGCGTGGTGAACTGCGGGATGTTGGAATAACTGTTGATCTCGCCGATTTTGATGGGTTTGCCAGCCGCAGGCTGCGCACCCACGCTCGCTGCGAGGGCAGCCAAAACAACAAAAACCAGACGGGGCATTACACGCTTCATGGGTTCTCCAAATCGGTGGTCATTATCAGGGCATCGCCTCTGACGCTGTTTAACGGGGCAAGCGCAGCCTGCGATGACGCAGCGCGCAAAGATTTATGATGCTATATATTATATAGCAATAAACTCATATAATCCGTGACTTAATGGCCTGTTTTATTGTGAAATCTGGTCGCAGGCCCAATTTTTGGCCCTGTCGTACCCAAATTGGGTATGAATGGTTCAGTCGTGATCCAGTCCTGCCCCAAAACGGGATCCCATTGGTGTATCAACGCTCTTTCGAATACGGTTTGCCCAAAGCCTTGGGCGCCACCGCCGAACCGATAAAACCGGCCAGCAGGATCACCGTCAACACATACGGCAAGGCCTGGATCGCCTGCACTGGCACCTCTCCACCACCCAAGGATGCCGGCAGTTTCACGCCCTGCAAGCGGATGGCGGCCGCGTCGAGAAAACCAAACAACAAACACGCCCACAGCGCCAGCACCGGGTGCCAGCGGCCAAAAATCAGCGCGGCCAGCGCCATGAAGCCGCGCCCCGCCGTCATGTTGTGGGAGAAATTGGCCGCCTGCGCGAGCACGAGGTAACTGCCCGCCAGCCCGCACAACATGCCATTCAGGGTAAGCGCCGCGTAACGCAGGCGCGTCACCGACACCCCTGCCGCATCAACCATTTGCGGGTTCTCGCCCACCGCCCGCAGGCGCAGGCCAAACCGGGTGCGAAACAGCAGCCACCACACGGCCGGCACCAGCGCCAGCGCGATATAGACCATCAGGTTGTGGCTGAGCAAACCTTCGCCGACCACCTGCCCGATGAACGGGATGCCTTTTGCCGCCTCGGCAAACTGCGGGAACAGCGGCTGGATGCGCACGGCCGTCGACACGGCCGGCGTTTGGCCGCCTTGCGCGAACCAGGCAATGCCCAGCACCATCGTCATGCCGGAGGCGATGATGTTGATGGCCACGCCCGAGACCACCTGGTCGCCCTTGTGGCTCACACAGGCCAAGCCGTGCATCCAGGCCAATGCCACGGCGACCAGCATCGCCAGAAATACCGCCAGCAGGGTTGAGCCAAAGGCGGCGCCTGCCGCGCCCGCGGCAAACGCGGCAAACAGCATCTTGCCCTCCAGGCCAATGTCCACAACACCGGCGCGCTCCGACAACAAACCCGCCAGCGCGCACAGGATCAACGGCGTGGAGACGCGCAACGTGGACGCCAGCATGGCGCCAAACAGGGCGTCATCCATGTTGCGCTCCGGTGTTTGCCTTGGGTCCAAACAGCGCGAGCAGCCAGCCCACGGGACGCGCAATCACATACGCCATGGCGCCGGAAAACAACACGATGAAGCCTTGCAGCGCCACCACCATGTCGCGGCTGAAACCGCGAATTTCAAACGCCACCTCCGCGCCGCCCTGGTACAAAGCGCCAAACAGCAGGCTCGCAAAGACGATGCCCACCGGGTGGTTGCGCCCCATCAGCGCCACCGCAATGCCGGTGAAGCCGGCGCCGCTGACAAACTCCAGCAGCAGCTTGCCGTTCACACCGGCGATTTCATTCATGCCCACCATGCCCGCCAGAGCGCCGGAAATTGCCATGGACGCCATCACCTGTTTTTTGGAGCGAATGCCCGCGTATTCAGCCGCGCTGGGGCTGGAGCCGACCGCGCGCAGGTGGTAACCACCGCGGGTGCGCCACAGGAACAGGTATACCGCCAGACAAGCCAGCAGCGCCAGGAAAATGCTGATGTTCAGCGGCGAACTTGGCCACTCAATGCCGAGCCAGCCCAACGCGTCTTTCATGCCGGGCAATTTGGCGGAATCGGCAAACGGCACACTCTCCACCGACATCGTGCCTTTGGGTCGCAGGTGGTTG
>JANNEZ010000500.1:0-3682 GCA_031379255.1 Rhodoferax sp.
CTTCTTCACCCTGCAGGAATTCTTCAATCACCACACGCGCTTGCGTCCTGCCATCGACGCCCTGGTTGTGAACCACACCCAGGGTGTTGTCCAGCAGCATGAAGTCGATGGCGTCATGTGCTTGCCGGAGCGTCATGGCCACCACCACACCCTTGCCAGCGGCCAGGCCATCGGCCTTCACCACGATCGGCGCGCCGATTTTTTCCACATAGGTGTGGGCCTGCGCCGCGTCGGTGAAAGTGTCAAACGCGGCTGTCGGAATGCCATGGCGCTGCATGAAGGCCTTGGAAAACGCCTTGGAGCTCTCCAGTTGCGCCGCCGCCCGGGTCGGTCCGAACACACGCAGTCCGTGCGCGCGGAATTCATCCACGATACCGGCTGCCAGCGGGCCTTCCGGCCCCACCACCGCAACCGCTATCTTTTCAGAAGCTGCCCACGCCCGCAGTTCCTGGATATCCGTGATATTCACATTTTGAAGGCGATTGTCCAGCGCCGTGCCGCCATTGCCGGGCGCCACGTACACCATTTGCACTTTGGGTGATTGCGCGAGTTTCCAGGCCAGGGCGTGTTCGCGTCCGCCGCCGCCTACCACCAAAACTTTCATGTCAGCGCCTTCACAGTGCGGCGTTGTGGAAGATTTCCTGAACATCGTCCAGGTCCTCCAGCACATCCAGAAGTTTTTGCATGCGCGCAGCATCGTCACCGGCCAGCTCTACCGTGTTTTCGGCACGCATGGTGATTTCGGCCAGTTCGGCTTTGAAGCCGGTTTTCTCCAGCGCATGTTTGACGTTTTCGAAATCCGTAAAAGCGGTGAGCACCTCAATGGCGCCATCGTCTCCCGCGATGACGTCTTGCGCGCCGGCTTCCAGCGCCGCTTCCATCAATTTGTCTTCGTCGGTGCCCGGCGCGAACACCAGTTGGCCACAGTGCTTGAACTGAAACGCCACCGAACCCGCAGTTCCCATGTTGCCGCCGTATTTGCTGAAGGCGTGGCGCACCTCGGCCACGGTGCGCACCTTGTTGTCGGTCATGGTGTCCACCAGAATCGCCGCGCCGCCAATGCCATAACCTTCATACCGGATTTCTTCGTAGGTCACACCTTCGAGTGTGCCGGTGGCTTTTTCGATGTTGCGTTTGACGGTATCAGCCGGCAAATTGGCCGCTTTGGCCTTCTCCACCGCCAGACGCAGGCGCGGGTTGATGCCCAGATCACCACCGCCCAGGCGCGCCGCCACCATGATTTCACGGATGACCCGCGTCCACACCTTGCCGCGTTTTTCGTCCTGGCGGCCCTTGCGGTGCTGAATATTGGCCCATTTACTGTGTCCTGCCACGCGAAGTCCTTCAAAAATTCGTTACGCTACTGGCTCGATTGTACTTTTGGGATTCAAATGGCCACCTCTGACGACACCGGCATCCTCATTGGCCAGCACGGCGCCACCAAGTGCAGCCTGCTGCTGGACAAATCCAACCGCCACGGCCTGATCACTGGCGCCACTGGCACTGGCAAAACCATCACCTTGCAGACGCTGGCCGAAGGTTTTTCGCGCCGCGGCGTGCCGGTCTTCATGGCCGACGTGAAGGGTGACCTCACTGGAATCTCGCAGGCCGGAAAAATCGGTGAAAAACTCGCCGCTATCATCAAAGAGCGCGCGCTGGACGCGCCCGAGTCGGTGGCGTTCCCGGTGAGCCTGTGGGACGTGTTTGGCGAACAGGGCCACCCGGTGCGCGCCACCGTAAGCGACATGGGCCCGCTGCTGCTCTCGCGCATGCTCGACCTGAACGAGACCCAGGCCGGCGTGCTGAACCTGATCTTCAAGATCGCCGACGACAACGGCCTGTTGCTGCTGGACATGAAAGACCTGCGCGCCATGTGCCAATACGTGGGTGACAACGCGCGCGATTTCACCACGCAGTATGGCAACGTGAGCGCGGCCAGTGTCGGCGCGATCCAGCGCGGCCTGCTGCAAATTGAGACGCAAGGCGGTGGCAAGTTTTTTGGCGAGCCGATGTTGAACATCAGCGACTTCATGCAAACCAGCGCCGGCAAAGGTGTGGTGAACATCCTCGCCGCCGACAAGCTGATGAACTCGCCGCGCCTGTACGCCACATTCCTGCTGTGGATGTTGTCCGAACTCTTCGAGCAGCTGCCCGAGGTGGGTGACCTGGACAAACCCAAACTGGTGTTCTTTTTCGACGAAGCGCACCTGCTTTTCAACGACGCGCCCAAAGTGCTTATCGAACGCATCGAGCTGGTGGTGCGCCTGGTGCGCTCCAAGGGCGTGGGCGTATATTTCGTCACGCAAAACCCGCTGGACATTCCAGACACGGTGCTCGCGCAGCTGGGCAACCGCGTGCAACACGCCCTGCGCGCCTACACGCCGCGTGACCAGAAGGCGGTGAAGGCGACGGCCACAACCATGCGGCAAAAAGCCGGGCTCAACATCGAAACCGCCATCACCGAACTGGCCGTGGGAGAGGCCTTGATCAGCCTGCTCGACACCAAGGGCCGGCCGTGTGAGACCGAGCGTGTCTACGTGTTGCCGCCGGGCAGCCAGATCGGCCCGATCAAGCCCGAGCAGCGCCAGGCCCTGATGAAAGAGTCGCTGGTGGCGGGCGTCTATGAAAAAACCGAAGACCGCGAATCGGCCTACGAAAAAATCAAAGGGCGGGTGATGGCGTCGTCTGCTCCTGCGGGTGCGCCGATGGGCACAGCTGGCACCGCAGGAAGCGCCGGCAAGGCCGAATCCGGCGGCGGCATGTTGGGCGGCATCACCGATGTGTTGTTTGGCACCACCGGTCCGCGCGGCGGCCGCCACGAGGGTTTGGCCACGAACATGGCTCGCTCTGCGGTGCGCACCATGGGCTCGGCGGTGGGCCGGGAAATCATACGGGGCGTGCTCGGCGGGCTCTTTGGCGGGCGGAAAAAATGAAGCAATCATACCTATTTTGGGTATGATTTGTTCCAAAACCCGGAAAAACCGGAATTTTTGAGTAAAAACGGCTTTTAAGTCACGTATTAAATGACTTTATTGCTATATTATTTGTAGTAAACATATTCAAAAATCATGGCCGCAAACGCTTCACCGCAACACATCCGCCTCACCTCCCACGCCGGCGGTTTTGGCGCCCTGCCGATCCAGTGGGCAGCGGCGACCGCGCAGGAGCGCGGCCCGGTCATCGGCACCACCACCAAACGCAGCCACCGCAACGTGATCGGCACGCACAGCGGCTCGTACAGCATCTACCGCGCGCTGGCGGTGGCCTCGGGCGGGCTCTCCAAGGACCACAAGGCCGACCTCACCAACACCTCGCCCACCACACAAATTGGCCCCTACCCGCAGTGGAGCGAACCGGGCCGCATCGTCGCCATGGACCCCTGGGGCGCGATGATTGCCGACGTCTTCCAGGACGAACTCGCCGCCGGCTACGACATCCGCCCGACGATTGCCGTCACGCAAGCGCACGTGATGCTGCCCGAGGTGATCGAGGCGCTGCAATCGGGCCGCCTGAAAGCCGACGGCAAATACCTGACCGCAGGCGGCGCGGCCATGGTCACCAAAGTAGCGGTGGAACCGGTGTGGTTTTTGCCCGAAGTCGCCAAACGCTTCAATTGCACTGAGGCCGACCTGCGCCGCGTGTTGTTTGAAGAAACCGGCGGCATGTACCCCGAGCTGGTCAC
>JANNEZ010000012.1:0-18035 GCA_031379255.1 Rhodoferax sp.
CATTCCGGGGGATGGCGGCGCCTGGTTGTTGCCGCGTACAGTGGGTATGGCCAAAGCCAGCGAGATGGCGTTTACGGGTGAAGCCATCAACGCGCAGGAGGCGCTGCGCTGCGGTTTGGTATCCCGTGTGGTGCCGCCTGATCAACTGATGGCCACGGCCCGCCAGCTCGCCGAAAAAATCGCCGCCAATCCGCCTGCTGCGATGCGCATGACCAAGCGCCTGCTGCGCGAGGGCCAGTTGGCAACGATGGAGTCGCTGCTGGAGCTTTCAGCGGGTTACCAGGCGATTGCGCACAAGACGGCCGACCACAAGGAAGCGGTGATGGCGTTTATCGAAAAGAGAAAACCCTCCTTCACCTGACGCGCAGGGTGGCGCGCAGGCGGCGGAGGGTTTAGGGGTTCAGCGGTCTAAACCTTGACGGCTCAACCGCTTTGGGCCTTCAGGACTTGGGAAGCACTACCGTGTCGATCACGTGGATCACGCCGTTGTCGGCGGCGATGTCGGTGGCAACGACCTTGGCGTTGTTGACCATCACGCCACCCGCTGTGGTGATGCTCAGGTTTGAGCCTTGCACGGTCTTGACGTTGCCGGCCTTTACGTCAGCGGCCATGACCTTGCCCGGCACCACGTGGTAAGTCAACACGGCGGTCAATTTCGCCTTGTCTTTCAGCAGCGCGTCCAGGTCAGCTTTGGGGATCTTGGCAAACGCCGCGTCGGTGGGTGCAAACACGGTGAAGGGGCCGGGGCCTTTGAGGGTGTCGATCAAGCCGGCAGCAGTCAATGCCGCTGCCAGAGTTTTGAAATTGCCGGCTGAAACGGCGGTGTCGACGATGTCTTTGGCTTGTACGCCTGCGGCCATGCCGAGCGCCAGAACGGATGCAATGAATGCCTTTTTCATGAGTTTCTCCAATGAAGCAGTGAGACCTTGGGGGGATGCCCACAGGTCAACGCCAAAATAGGCGCAGGCGAATTTTATACCAATTAGTCCGTAACGGACTGTAAAGTCTATAAAAAAACTAAACAGTTTAAATTTGATCGAATTTTTGGTAAAAACTGACAGTCAGACAGAGGTCCTGCGGGTGTGCGGGCAGGTCGGCGCTGTGAACGCCGTGCGGATGCTGCTGGGCTTTTGAAACATGGAACATAGAGCAGGGAGCGTCAAAACAAGAAAAATAATATTTTATAAATTTTATATTTATGTAAAATTAGCCAGTAAAGTCACATAATTGCATAGTTTATTGCTATATTAATTAAGTAAAAAAAGTATATTATATATACATAATTATTTTTATAATTGTTAATTTAAAGATAAATTGGCCATTCATACCCAATTTGGGAATGAGCAGAGCCGTTTGAGCAAATGTTGCTTAGGGCGCCAGACGTTCGCGCACCCAGGCCCCCGAGGCATCCAGCCGGTACCGCAGCCGGTCATGCAGTCGGCTCTTGCGGCCCTGCCAGAACTCCCATTGGTCGGGCACCAGGCGGTAACCGCCCCAGTGCGGCGGGCGCGGCGGGTTCAAGGCAAATTTCGCGGCGAACTTTGCCGCATTGGCGACCAGCACGGCGCGGCTGCTGATCACCTCGGATTGGGGCGAGGCCCACGCGCCGATGCGCGAATCCAGTGGGCGGGATTTGAAATAGGCGTCACTTTCATCGCCGCTGATCTTCTGCACGCGGCCTTCCAAGCGCACCACACGTTCCAGTTCGACCCAATGGAATTGCAGCGCGGCGAACGGGTTGCGCGCAAGCTCTTTGCCTTTGCGCCCCTGGTAATTGGTGTACCAAACGATGCCGCGTTCATCCAGGCCCTTGATGAGCTGAATGCGGGTGGAAGGGCGCGCATCCGGCCCCACCGTAGCCAGCGTCATGGCGTTGGGCTCGGGCACTTGGGCGGCGATGGCTTCCTGAAGCCATTGCGAGAACTGAGCCAGTGGGTCGGTGTGGGACGCGGATTCGTCCAGTTCAGCGCGCTCGTAGCTCTTTCGCAGGTCGGCAAGTTCAAGGGCGGAAAGTGGCATGGCCGTCAGTATAGGCAGAGCTCGCTCGTCCGCGCCAAGCCATTGGGTGGCCGCCCAATAGTTGTTTCAAAATGCGAATTGCCGACAGACTCAGGGCTTTCCCGCATACAAAATTGAGTGGCTTGCTCTAGTCTCCAAGACGCAGAAAAGAGCAAGTCGGCCATATCGCCATGTTTCAACCGGAGACTTCAAGATGAGCGTCAAATTTCAAATCAACGGCAAGGCGGTTGCCGCCAACGCCGAGCCGGATACCCCGCTGTTGTGGGTGATCCGCGATGAGCTGGGCCTCACCGGCACCAAATTCGGCTGTGGCGCGGCATTGTGCGGCGCGTGCACCGTCCACGTGAACGGGCAAGCGGTGCGTTCCTGCCAGACGCCTGTGGGCACAGTTGGCGGCAAAAAAATTGCCACGGTTGAGAGCCTTTCCAGAAACAACTCCCATCCGCTGCAAATGGCGTGGATCAAACACGACGTGCCGCAATGCGGTTATTGCCAGAGCGGCCAGTTGATGAGCGCGGCGGCCTTGTTGGCGAGCAACAAGAACCCGAGCGACGCCGAAATCGACGCTGCCATGGCCGGCAATATCTGCCGTTGCGGCACCTATCCCCGACTCCGCGCAGCCATCAAAGACGCGGCTTCTTCCATGCGCAAAGCCTGAGGAGCACACACATGACTTCTTTCACCAAAACTGAAACTGCCGCCATCGAAGCGGCCGGTGTTCCTTCCGGTCTCAAAGCCTCACGTCGCGGCTTCCTGAAAACCTCCGCCATCGGCGGCGGCGGCCTGCTGATGGGTTTCGCGCTGCCGATCACGGGCGCGCTGGCCGCAGGCACGGTGCACACACCCAACGCCTGGGTGCACATCGCCGACGACAACACCATCACCCTGATCTCGGCGCGTTCCGAAATGGGCCAGGGCGTCTACACCGCATTGCCGATGTTGATCGCTGAAGAGCTCAACGTCGATTTCCGCAAAATGAAAGTGGCCATCGCGCCACCGGACGCCAAGGTATATGGCAACCCGCTCGTGGGCGGCCCGCAACTCACGGGTGGTTCCACATCCGTGCGGGACGCGTGGGAGAAACTTCGCGTGGGCGGCGCGCAGGTGCGCGAAATGCTGATCAGCGCCGCAGCCGATAAATGGAAAGTCGATCGCAGCACGCTCAAGGCCGTCAATGGCGCCGTGGTCGGCCCCAAGGGGCAAAAAGCCACCTATGGCCAGCTCGCCGCTGCCGCTTCCAAACTGCCGGTGCCCGAGAAGCCACCGATCAAAGACCCGAAAGACTTCACCATTGTCGGCAAGGCCACGCGCCGCCTGGACACACCGGCCAAAGTCAACGGCACAGCCGAGTTCGGCATCGACGTGAAACTGCCCGGCATGGTGTACGCCGCGCTCGAGCAATGCCCGGTGATTGGCGGCACGGTCAAGTCGGTCGACTCGGCCAAGGCCAAATCGATGCCCGGCGTGATTGACGTGGTGCAAATTCCCGACGGCGTGGCCGTGGTGGCCAACACCTGGTGGCGCGCCAACCAGGCCCGCAAGGCGCTGGTCGTGACTTGGGACGAAGGCGCTGGCGCCAGCCTCAACTCCGCCGCAATGTATGCGGGCACCCGGGCCGCTGCCAAGTCCGGCACGGCGCTGCCGCTGAAGGCCGTGGGGGATGCGGACGCCGTGATCGGCGCGTCGCAAAACGTGGTGCGGGCCGAATACGCCAGCCAGCTCGTTTCGCATTCGCCCTTGGAGCCCATGAACTTCACCGCGTGGTTCAAAGACGGAAAAATGGCCCTGATTGGCCCAACCCAGTGGCAAGACGCGGCACAGTCCGCCATCGCCAAAGCGGTCGGCATCAAGACCGAAGATGTGTCGGTCAAGACGACCTTCCTCGGCGGCGGTTTTGGCCGTCGCATCGACATCGACTTCATCGTGCAAGCGGCCCTGATCGCCAAAGCCGTGGGCGGCAAACCGGTCAAGCTGGTGTGGTCGCGCGAAGACGACATGACACACGACTTCTACCGTCCCTTGGCCATCCACACCTTGGCGGCATCGCTCGGCGCCGATGGCAAACCCACCGCGATGACATTCCGCCACACCGGGCAGTCGATCACCGGCCGTGTGTTTGGCCTGCCTGCGCCGGTGCAAGACCCGCTGATGACCGAAGCCGCAATCGCCGGTTACGACATCCCCGCGACCAAACACGACGTGGTCAAACACGATGCGGGCCTGCGTGTCGGTTATTTGCGTTCGGTGAGCCACGCCGTGAACGTGTTCGCCAATGAAAGTTTCATTGACGAACTCGCGCTCAAGGCGGGCAAGGATCCGGTGGAGTACCGCATGTCCATGTTGTCCAAGGGGCCGCGTTACGCCAACGTGCTCAAGCTGGCCGCTGACAAGGCCGGCTGGTCTTCGGCGCCGGCAGCCGGGCGCGCCCGTGGGGTAGCGCTGATGGAAGGCTACGATTCCTACCTCGCCGCAGTGGCTGAAGTGAGCCTGAACTCCGACGGTTCCGTCAAGGTGCACAAACTCACCTTTGCCGCAGACGTGGGCCGCATGGTGAACCCCGACACGGTTGAGGCTCAGGTCACATCCGGCGCGGTGTTTGGCCTGGGTATGGCCACGATGCAGGACATCACGGTGGACAAGGGCCGCGTGCAGCAGACCAACTTCAATGGCGCTTTCCAACTGCCCCGCATGACCGACGTGCCGCCCATGGACGTCATCTTGGTCAACAGCACGGAAAAGCCCGGCGGCATTGGCGAGCCCAGTGTTGCCGTGACCGTGCCCGCGATTGCCAACGCGGTGGCCAAGCTCACCGGCAAACGTGTGCGCAGTCTGCCCATCACGGCGGATGCCATCAAGTCGGCTTGACGTGCGGGCTTTACATGAGGCCTTAATATAGCGGCTTGATCCAGCCTCTTCCTACAGCGCTCGTTCTGGCTTCCGGCCGGGGCGAGCGCTTTTTGGCGTCTGGGGGGCAGACGCACAAATTGAAGGCCCTGCTGTCAGGCAAACCGGTGTTGCAGCATGTGATCGATGCCGTCACGGCCAGCGGGCTGCCGTTCCATGTGGAAGACCAAGGCCACCCCGGCATGGGCGACTCCATCGCAGCCGCGGTTCGGGCCACGCCTGACGCCCATGGCTGGCTTATCCTGCCGGGCGACCTGCCGTTGATTCAACCCGTGACCTTGCTGCTGCTGGCCGAAAAGCTGGCGCGTTTTGAGGTGGTGATTCCAGTGTGCAGCGGGCAGCGCGGCCATCCGGTCGGCTTCTCCCGAATTTGCCGGGAACAGTTGATGCTGCTCAAGGGCAACCAGGGCGCTGCGTTGGTGATTCATTCCCACGTGGCCATTGAAATTGAGCTGGAGGACATCGGCGCCATCACCGATATCGATACCGTTGCGGATTTGGCGCGCGCCCAAACCTTGCTTGATTCGCGCTGATTCGTGTTTGCCCTGGTCACTCGCCAGAGTGGCGCAGCAGCTTTTTCAGCGCCTTGTCGTGGATGCCGTGTTGCTGCAGGGTCTCCAGAGTTTGCCGCGCGTAGTCGAGCGTCGAACCATACCTTCCGCGCGCTGTTGAAAAAATCCTGCGGTAGTGGTCATGGGGCAGCTCGCCCGTGAAGTTGCTGCTTTTGCGCGAAAGCGTGAACGCCAAGGCGTTGACAACGCCACGCGGGGTCTCGCACGCCAGCCACCGCGGATCGTAGACGCCGGTCACCATTTCGCGCAGCCACAGCTTCTGCAACACCTCGTCGGCGTCCTTGCGGTGAACCCTCAGCACCATACCATGGCAACAGCCGCCACTGAGCAAGGCGAACACGAGGCCTGGCACTTCCGGGGTGCCCCGGTTCACGCGGCTCCACATCTTCAGCGCGCGGTGCCAGCCATGCACTTTGGCGGAGCGGTGTTCGGCCACATCGAAATCAGGCCGCCATATCAGCGAGGCGTAACCAAACACCCACAAGTCAGTTTTGCCGCCCCATTGACGCCGCGCGGCTTCCAGCATTGGCGCGGGGTCACGCACGGGCGGCGGATATCCCGGATGAACTCCAATGGACGCTGGATTTAGGGCAGGCATTTGAATGCGGCAACTTTAGCGCTACGCCGCGAGTACGTAACCCGCTGGTAACTTTTGAGCGTATTCTGGGGGCAAAAACTGGGTAACATCAGACATGTAATTTTATTACATATCTATCAAGCGAGCGTTCCCATGCCACTTCATTCCATCGTTCAAACGGTTACCCAGCGCGTCACGCGGCGCAGCGAAACCACGCGCACAGCCTACCTGCAGCGCCTGGCGTTGGCGGCGAACAGGCCGCGCGGCAGCGACCGGCTGGGTTGCGCCAACGTGGCACACGCCATTGCCGCCTTGCCAGCCAGAGACAAGCTGAAAATAGTGGCCGAGCGGGCGCCCAACATCGCCATCATCAACGCCTACAACGACATGCTCTCGGCCCACGCGCCCCTGCAGCATTACCCCGACATCATCAAACACGAAGCACGCAAACTCGGCGCAACAGCGCAGGTCGCGGGCGCCGTGCCGGCGATGTGTGACGGTGTAACCCAGGGCACATCGGGCATGGAGATGAGCCTCTTCAGCCGCGATGTGATCGCCATGGCGACGGCGGTGTCGCTCTCCCATGACATGTACGACGCCGCTTTGATGCTCGGTGTCTGCGACAAGATCGTGCCCGGGCTTCTGATTGGCGCCCTGCATTTCGGCCACCTGCCGACGGTGTTCGTACCCGCAGGGCCGATGACCTCGGGTCTGTCGAACAATGCCAAATCCAAAGTGCGCGAGAAGGCCGCGCAGGGTCTGGTGGGCCGCGCCGAATTGCTGGAGGCCGAGAACCAGGCCTACCACGGACAGGGCACGTGCACTTTTTACGGCACTGCAAACAGCAACCAGATGTTGCTCGAAGCCATGGGACTGCATGTTCCGGGTACCGCGTTCGTCAACCCAGGCCAGGCGCTTCGGGAGGAGCTGACGCGGGAGGCTGTGCGCACGGTTTTGCAAATTACCAGGGCCAAACGTTTCGCTCCAATCGGCCGGGTCGTAGACGAACGCTGCATCGTCAATGCCATGTGCGCGCTGCTGGCCACCGGCGGCTCCACGAACCACCTGATCCACTGGGTCGCCGTGGCGCGTGCGGCGGGCATTTTGATTGACTGGGACGACTTTGCCACGCTCTCGGGCGTTGTTCCACTGCTCACACGGGTGTACCCGAACGGCAGCGCGGATGTCAACCAGTTCCAGGCGGCCGGCGGTCCGGGGTATGTGATCCGCGAGTTGCTCGATGGCGGTTTCATGCACCCAGAGGTCCTGACCGTGCGTGCCCTGGGCCTGCGTGAATTCACACAAATTCCCGAGGGTGAAAACGGCCCGCTGACCTGGCGTGACGCCGGTGAATCGCGTGACGACAGCGTGGTACGGCCCGCAGCCAATCCCTTCAGCCCCACAGGCGGCCTGATGCTGCTGCAGGGCAACCTCGGGCGCAGTGTGATCAAGGTGTCCGCCGTGCCCGATGACCGCCACGTCATTGAAGCGCCCGCGCGGGTTTTTGATTCACAGGAGGCGCTGCTGCAGGCCTTCAATGACGGTGAATTGGCGCAAGACGTGGTGTGTGTGGTGCGCTGGCAGGGTCCACAGGCCAACGGCATGCCCGAGTTGCACAAACTCACGCCGCCCCTGGCCGTGTTGCAGGGCAAGGGCTTCAAGGTGGCGCTGGTGACCGACGGGCGCATGAGCGGCGCCAGCGGCAAAGTGCCTGCGGCGATACACGTCTCTCCCGAAGCCAAAGCCGGTGGGCCGCTGGCCAAAGTGCGTGATGGTGACGTGATCCGCCTGGACGCCGTGGCAGGTACCTTGAGCGTGCTCATGCCAGACGCCGAATGGGCCGCGCGGCCGCTGGCCACCATGCCCGAGGCGCAGATCGATGCCAACGGCGTGGGCATGGGCCGCGACTTGTTTGCCGGCATGCGGCGCAATACGCTGACGGCAGAAGAGGGCGCCTGCAGCTGGTTGTGAGTTCCCCCGGACTACGCGCAAAAAGCAGATCAATCTATCACCGAATCGATCCGTCAACGAAACGATTCCTCCACGAACCCATGCAAGAAACAACTATGCAAAAACTCACATCACGCCAGGTCATGCGGGACGCGCCGGTGATTCCAGTGATTGTGCTCAATGACGTGGCTCACGCAGTGCCTATGGCGCGTGCGCTGCTGGCCGGTGGCATTCGTATGCTGGAAGTCACCTTGCGCACGCCGCAGGCGTTGGCCTGCATGGAAGCGATTGCGCGCGCCGTACCCGAAGTGGTGGTCGGCGCCGGCACGGTTCGCAGCGCGGCCGATGCTCAGGCCGCCGCCATGGCCGGTGCGCGGTTTGCCGTGAGTCCGGGCTATACCCCGCAGGTCGGGAAAGCCTGCAAAGATCTCGGCTTGCCGCTTTTGCCGGGTGTCGCCAGCGGCAGTGAAATCATGATGGCGCAAGAGGATGGTTTCACCGAGCTGAAATTTTTCCCGGCCATGCAAGCCGGTGGCATCGCGATGCTCAAAGCCTGGAGCGGGCCTTTTGGCGACGTGTCGTTTTGCCCGACCGGGGGCGTCACCTTGCAAAATGCGCGCGAACTTCTGGCGCTGCCCAACGTCTTGTGTGTGGGCGGGTCGTGGCTGGTCCCTGCGGAAGCGCTCATGAAAGGCGATTGGACACGCATCACCGCCTTGGCGGCAGATGCCGCAAGCCTGGGTACAGCGGCCTTGTGATCGACCTTTTGAAGTTTTGCCGTTGCCGCCAGTTTGCCAGCATGGTCAAGGCTGGGTGAGCTTTCGGGTGGCGGAGAAAGCCACTCTGTAGGGCAGCAGCCGCAGCAGTTTCAGCCAAAACGTGAACCGTTTGGGGAAATGGATTTCAAACTCGCCTCTCGACCAGCCGCGCGCAATCTCCCGGGCGGCCTCTTCCGCGGTGATCAGCGCGGGCATGGCGAACTGGTTGCCCGCTGTAAGTGGTGTGTCGACAAAACCCGGGTTGACCAAAGAAACGCCTATATCCTGCGCGTGTAGATCCAGGTAAAGCGTCTCAGCCAAATTGATGAGTGCTGCCTTGGTCGGGCCATAGGCCAGGCTTTTTGGCAAACCGTTGTAGCCGGCAACACTGGCAACCAGACAGATGTGAAAGTTCAGGGTTTCCGGCGTTCCCGCTGTTGGGTGCAAAAAATGCGGCAAGACGGCGTCCAGAACATTCAGAGCGCCGCCGTAATTGGTGTGCAGGTGTTGGTTCATCTGCGCCAGACTGAAGGTCTGCGCACTCATCTCGACGTAGTGGCCTGCGCAGTAAACCACGCAATGCAAGCCATGTTCTTTAACAGTGACCTCTGCCGCTGCCTTGACCGCCTGGGCGTCGGTCGCGTCCAGGGGCAACGCAATTGCACCGGGGTGCGCGCGGGCGAAGTCGTCCAGCGCCTGCGCGTTGCGCGCTGACACAATCACCCGCGCTCCCTGCGCGTGCAAGAGGGCCGCGATGGCGCGCCCAATGCCGGAGGAGGCGCCAATCAGCCAGACCACTTTGCCCTGCCAGTTGCGCAGGGGCTGGTTGAGTGGTGAAAACCAGGGCATGTCTAGCGCTTGGTGAACGACAGCGTGACCTCGCCCAGCCGAAACCCGAATTTGCCCATCTTCGCCTTGTTGAGCATGACCCTGTCGGTCATCAGGTACATCCAGTCGTCAAATTGAACCTCGTAGACCTCGCCATCAACCGGCAATGCCATGGTGTAGGTCCAGTTGAAGGCATTGCCGTTTTGTTGGCCGTGGGCCGTGCCGACAACATCATCGGCCCGGCCGGTGTAACTGCCATTTCCCAGGCGCTTGAGCCGCCAGATGCGTTTCTGGGTGGCGCCGTCGGAGTAACTGAAATCCTCGTCGAGCACACCGTCATCACCTTGCCAGCTGGCTTTCATGACGACGGTAAAACGCTTGACGACCTTGCCGCCGCGGTCGGTAAAAACGCCATAGGCGTCCAGCGTGCCATTGAAATAGTCGCGCAGTTCCAGCACCGGCTTTTCAGAAGCGTAGTCCGCGATGTTTTGCATGCTGCAGCCGGCCAGCGTGGCCACTGCCGCCCACGCGGCCAGCGCGCGTCGTTTGAGAAACCCCGAATTCGCGCGGGTGTTGGTGGAATGCGGTTTCATAAAGGCTCCGGCGTGGTGGCAGGTTGAATGATCAGGAAGTAAAGCGACAGGGCAGCCGCAGTTTTGAGCAGGCACGGCAAAAGGCAATAGGCCAGGGAGAGTGTCAGCAGCGCTTCGGGCGAACGGTTGCCGGGCGTGTAGCCCAGCCACTGCAACAGGGGCAGCGCGACGCCTGCGGCCAGGGCCAGGTTGAGCTTGGTGGCAAAGTTCCACCAGCCAAAATACGCGCCTTCCGCCCGGCCGCGGTCGTCTGCCTTGCCGATGACACCAGCCAGCATCGCGCCAGGCAGGGCCAGGTCACTGCCCAGGGCGATTCCCGCGAAGGCGCAAACGACGGCAAAGGCAAGGTTATCGCCAGCTTCCAGTTGAAGGGCCCATGCAAACACACTGATGGCCAGCAGCATTCCGGTCAGCCAGCTGGTGGCCAGCCCAAATCGCTTGACCATGGCGAGCCACAGCGGCATCGACAACGCGCCAAAAACAAAATAGCTGCCCAGAAAAACCGGCTGGATTGATTCAGGAGCCTGCAACCTGTCTTGCACAAAGAACAGCACCAATGTGGCGGGCACGGCGCTGGCGATGCCATTGAGCATAAACACCACCATCAGCCGCCTGAATGCGCTGATACGCCAGGGCCGCCAGAGATCGCGACTGCCGGTCGCTTGGGGCAAACCTGGCTGCCCAGTGGCAGGCCGAATGGCGCGGCGCCAGCCCAGCAGCCCGATGAGCAGGCTGGCGATAAACAAACCCACCATGGCAGGCAACCCGAACAACGATGGCGCAGTGGACGCAAGCACCACTCCGATCAGGCCCAATCCTTCACGCCAGGCCACCACTTGGCTTTGCTTTCGTTCATCACCACCCAAGCTGGCGCCCCAGGATTGGTGCGCCACCGCCAAAGCGCTGTAGGCGGCATAGGTCAGCAGCAGCAACCCCGTGGCCGACAGCAAAAGGGCTTGCGGCTCGCGTGTCAGGGGAATGAACAGCAGGGTAAAGCCCAGCGCAAGCACAATAGCCGCAAAAGCGCCAAACAGCACTACCGCGTCCAAAGAGCGGGCAAACAACCGGTCACACCAGCGACCCAGGAGGGGGTCGATCAACGCGTCCAGCAGCCGGGCACCGAGCAAAATGGCGCCCAAAGTGGAAAGCGCCACGCCAAACTCGCGCGCGTAAAGATTGGGCAACAAAACGTACAGCGGCAACGCGCAAAAAGCCAACGGAAAACCGAGCAACCCATACCGCAACCCGTCCTTCAGGCTCAACGCGGCGCAGTCGCTGCGTCCTGCATTCATGGGTGCGGCTTCTCCAGGGTGAACTGAACTACGTCGGTATCGCCGGCGTCAAAAGCGGCTTCGCAGTAACACAGGTAAAACTCCCAGATTCGCAGGAAACGCTGGTCAAAACCCAGCGCCAGGACGTCTTTTTTCTGGTCGAGAAACGCCGCGCGCCAGCGCCGCAGCGTCTCGGCGTAGTCCTGGCCAAACGGCAATTCGTCCACAACCAGAAGACCCGCTTGAGCCGCCTGTTGACGAAATTCCCGAGGACAGGGCAGGCAGCCGCCGGGAAAGATGTACTGCTGGATGAAGTCGGTTGACGTCACATACCGGTCAAACAGGGAGTCGTCGATCACGATGGTCTGGATGCAAGCCCGCCCGCCGGGTTTGAGCAGCCGGCTTAGCGTTTTAAAATAGCTTGGCCAATAGGCCTGGCCCACCGCTTCGACCATCTCGATGGAGCAAATGGCATCAAAAGGCGCATCATCGATGTCACGGTAATCTTGCAGGCGCAGGTCAAACGACCCGAAATTGCGGTCGGCGCTCGCAAGCGCCTCCAGTCGATGTTTGGCAAAATCCAGCTGTTCACGGCTCAAAGTGACACCCACCACGCCGGCCTTGAAATCCTGCGCCGCCGCTTGTGCCAGGGCGCCCCAGCCACAGCCGATTTCCAGAACACGGTCACCGGGTTTGACCTTGGCCTGTCGCAAGGCGCGATCAACTTTGGCGGCCTGCGCAGCGTGCAGGGGTTGGTTCAGGTCGCCTTCAAACCAGGCGGACGAGTAATTCATGCTGGGATCCAGCCACAGAGCGTAAAACGCGTTGCCCAGGTCGTAATGCGCGTGAATGTTTTTTCGGCTGTTGGCTTTGCTGTTGTGGTTTAACAGGTGTTTGACGCGGTACCAAAGGCGTCCAGCCCAGGAGCCGTGGATGATGTCTTCAACCTCGCGACGGTTTGCGACGAACACCTTGAGCAATTCGGTCAGATTGGGTGTGCTCCAGTCGCCTGAGATGAAAGTCTCAGCAAAGCCGATGTCGCCGGACTTCAACGCGGCGGCGCAAACGTTCCAGTTGTGCAGCGTGAGAGTGGCTTCCGCCGGGGGCATTTGGCCGGCAAGCCGCTCCAGCGGTGGCTCGCCAAAACGGCGCGAGCTGCCATCCGGAAAATGCACGGTCAAGACCCCATATCGCAGGCGTTGCAGCAGTTTGATCGCCGTGCGGGCGGCAGGCGGCGCAGCGCGCGAATAGGTGGCGGCCGTCGCAAAGGTGGTGGAGTTCATGGCGGATTCGCGTCGGCGCGCAAAGGATTCGAATGGGTGGACGGATGGGCGGACAAGCGACCTTGCCGTGTGACAAAGGTCTGTGGCGGTTTGGGTTTGCTGAAAGTTCTCAGCCGTTTGAACCACAGCCGCGCCGCTTGCCAGTGGATATGGAACACCACGCCGAGGGTCATGGTCGGGTAACGCCAAAACGCGCGGCGCAGGGTTTTGCGGGTGATGGCTTGCAATTCACCGTTGACACTGGTTTGCAACAACGGCCCTGCCGGAAATTGGCAGCCGTGGTTGCCGTCGTCAAGGTGGTAGTCAATGCGCGCGATGGTTTTCTCGACGCCGTCGCGTGCCACCCGCATGAAGCGGAACCGGTATTGGCCCCGGGTTTCGCAAAACGGCGAGACGTGGAACACCTTGGTGGCCAGCAGCGTCGCGCCCATGCGCGGGTGGTCGAGCAAATAACAATGCCGCTCGCCAAAGGTGTTGTTGACTTCCACAACGATGGCACGCAAGGCGCCTCCCTGGTCATCGGGCGAGCGGTGGCAGTACCAGAAACTCACCGGCTTGAAGGTATGGCCCAGCACGCGCGGGTATGTGTGCAACCAGACTTCGCCGGTCGCGTCGTGAATGCCTTCGTTGCACAGCAGGTTGTCAATCCACTGCAGGGCGCCACCCTGATCCGCCGCACGCCCGTCGCCGTGGTCGCCATCATGAAAACTGATCCAGCCAGGGCGGTTGACTGCGAGCGCGCTTTGCGGGGAACTGGCGCCGTTTTGCATCGAGCGCATCGGCAGCATGAGAAAGTAGGTGGGGTAGGCGAAGGCGTTTTGCACCGGGCGCAGGCGGGTGTGGCGCACTTGCCCGAAACCGATCAAGGGCAGATTGACAGCGGTCTGGGTCATGGCGCCACAGCTCGCGATGCCGCTGCAGCGCCCATCAAGTGGCGGGCGGCGGCCACACCCGACTTGAGCCCGTCTTCATGGAAACCGTAACCCATCCAGGCGCCGCAGTACCAGGTATTTTGCTGGCCTTGCAGCCAGGGCATCTGCCGCTGGGCCTTCAGAGCTGCGGCGTCAAACACCGGGTGGGCGTATTCGTATTCACCCAGCACATGGCGCTGGTCGACTTCGCGCAGCGGGTTGAGCGAGACCACCACGCTTTGCGCCCACGGCAAAGGCTGCAACAGGTTGATGAGGTAATGCAGGCAGACCGGGCTTGGAGCGTCCCCGCCGGGCGCGATATTCGACGGATTGTGTGAATGGTCGTGCGCCGCGTTTAGCGGGAGCTTGGGCGGCAGGATCGCAGGGGATGCGATGCGCTCATAGTTCCATGCCGCCCACGCCGCGCGCCGGGTCGGCAAGACAGACTCGTCGGTGTGCAAAACCGCCCGGTTGGCCTGATAACGGATGGCGCCCAGTGTCTGGGTTTCAAGCGCTGTCGGATTTTGCAAAACGGCCAGCGCCTGATCGGCGTGGGTGGCGAGGATCACTTTGTCAAAATGTTCAACGGCGCCGTTGACCGTCAGGCGCACACGGCCGGCCGTCTGCCCCTGCGGCGGGCCTGCGGACCGTTCAATGCAGGTGACTTTTGACCCCAACCGTTTGTCCGTGATCCGGGCGGTGAGGGCGTCCACATACTGGCGCGCGCCGCCCGCCACCGTCCACCACTGCGGCCGCTTGCTCACTTGCAGGAGGCCATGGTTGTGGCAAAACCGGATCAGTGTGTCCATTGGAAACCGCAACATCTGCGCAGTAGGGCAGCTCCAGATGCAGGCGACCATCGGCAAAAAATACCAGTCACAAAATTCCCGGCTGAAGCGGTTCACCGTGAGAAAAACCCCCAGCGGCTGGCGCAGTTGCTCCTCGCTGCCTTGGCTGGCAAGATG
Organism: Rhodoferax sp.; assembly: GCA_031379255.1. Lineage (GTDB taxonomy): Bacteria > Pseudomonadota > Gammaproteobacteria > Burkholderiales > Burkholderiaceae_C > JANYCG01. The sequence continues at coordinate 14,632 of JANNEZ010000012.1, forward strand.
TGTGCAAAGGGCATTGAAACGCGGCAGATCACGCAACATGCGCAGGAAACGCCAGTTGAGCAGGTTGCGCCTTTGGGCAAACACCGCACCCAAGCTCGCGCCGCTCCATTCGAGCGCCTTGCCATTGCCCGCAGGTCTGACCTGGACGGAAAACGACATGTCGGACTTCGCCGTCGCCACACCCAGGGATTCAAACAAGGCGATCAGTTGCGGATAAGTGCGCTCGTTAAACACCAGAAACCCCGTGTCCACCCCATGTGTCACCGGCCCGGCCGGTGTGGGCAGGGTGACGTCCACCGTGTGGGTGTGGCCGCCGAAGTAGTCGCCCGCTTCAATGAGGCTTACCTCAAAGGCGCCTGCGCCCTCCTGAAGCAAGCTGTGCGCGGCTGCCAAGCCGGAAATGCCCGAGCCCACAACGGCAACTTTCATGACCCAGCCCAGCCTTGGACGCGACAGCGAAGGAGGAAACCTCCCAGAAAAAAAGAGAGGCGATTCAGCGGGTTGAACTTTATAGTCACAAATAAGACTATACAGTAATTTATAGACCAATACGTACAAATTAGGCTCATCGGGCCTATAATTTCCCCATGGCCACCAGCAATGTCGTGAAAATTTCCTTCAAAGAGCAAATGCTCCTGGCGCGTGAAGACGCGATCATCCAGTCCGTCAACCGGCTGCTGGCCGACAAAGGGTTTGACGCGATGACGGTCGACGAAGTGGCCGCCGACGTCGGCATCGCCAAAGCCAGCCTGTACCGCCATTTCCCCAGCAAGGACGACCTGGCCGCCGCCGCCATGGTGTTTGTGATGCGCCGCGCGCAGACCTACCTGGCCAGCCTGCCCGCTGCGGCAGAGCCAATGCAAAACCTGCGCGCCGTGGTGCGCTGGACGATGTCGCTCAAACTTGCTGGCGAAATGCCTTCGCTGCCAAGCCAGAACTCAAGCCTGCGCGCCTGCCTGATTGCCAACAAGGACTACATGGATGGCTTGATCCAGGTCAGTGACGTATTGGGCGGCTGGATCGAGGCGGCCCAGGCGGCGGGAGCGCTGAACACCCATCTCCCTGCAATTGCCGTGTTGTACACGCTCTTTGCGCGCGCCTGCGACCCGGTGCTGGAGTTCCTGAAAATGGGCGGCCAATACAACGACGAGCAGATCATCGAAATGGTGCTTTGCACTTGTTTTGAGGGCTTAAGCGCGCGCCCATATTGAGCGTCGGCGGGGAACGGCTATTGCTATTAAAACAATAGCAATAAAGTCATATAATTCGTGACTTACATGCCAAAAACGCTCAAAAAAAGAAAAATCAAATAAAATAATCAAATAATTAACATGGGTGTTAACAATTGTTTTTATTTGAGAGTGATCGAATCAAAATCGCAAACCCTGCCTCGGGCATGCTCAAGGCCGTTGGATCAGCTCGATCTTGTAGCCGTCCGGGTCGGTCACAAAAGCGATGATCGTGGTGCCGCCTTTGACCGGGCCGGCTTCGCGCGTCACATTGCCGCCCGCCGCCTTGATGCGCTCACACGCGGCGAACACGTCTGGCACGCCCAGGGCGATGTGGCCAAAAGCGCTGCCCATGTCGTAGGTTTCAGTGCCCCAGTTGAAGGTGAGTTCAATCTCCGCATGCTCCGGGTTGGCGCCGTAACCGACAAACGCCAGCGAATATTTCTGTGACGGGTTTTCGCTGGTGCGGTTGAGCGTCATGCCCAGCACCTTGGTGTAGAAATCAATGGAGCGTTGCAGGTTGCCTACGCGGATCATGGTGTGCAGAAGTCGCATGGTGGTGTTTTTTCCGTGGGTGAAGACCCGCATTGTGCCTTTGCGCCCCACGCTGGTTCAAGGCCGATTTGATTGCGGGTTCAAAGGCCGGTTCAATGGCCGGTTCATTTGGGATGGGGCAGCTCAAACACCAGGCGGGCTTCGGCAGCGGCGAGTTGACGGCCGCAGTGGATCACCTGGCCGATGGCCCGCACGCGCTGCACTTTGGGTGTGATGGCGCGCACCAGGTTGACGCCGAGTTCCGCAGTGGTGTACGAGCGCCCGGGCCGGCGTTCAGGCGCTGCAGAACGAGGCTTTCCTCGGCAAGCCATCTGGCAAGCTCTGACACAGGCGTCTGGACCGGTGTTTGGGCCGATGTTTGCGCGGCGCTTGGGATTGAAGCCTGATTCAATGCCATGCGGTTATCCAAAAAAAAGATTGCATATGCAATTATTGCAGTTACAATCATAAAGTGCGAACGCTTTGCATTATTTAACTGACAATGCCACCATGAGCGACGCCGCGCCCGAACTTCCCAAACCCCAGGGCTGCACCAACCTGCAACTGCGCCAGTTGATGCGCCGGGTGGCGCAGCACTACGACCTGGAAGTCGGCAAGACCGGACTGAAGGGCACGCAGTATTCCCTGTTGTCCTATGTGGCCAGGCTCGGGCCGCTGCGCCCCGGCGACCTGGCGCAGGCCATGAGGGTCGACCCTTCCACCCTCACGCGCAACCTCAAGCCCCTGATTGCCGCAGGCTATGTCACCCTGACCGCCGGCGCCGACGGCCGCAGCCGCTCAATCGCGGTCACCGAGTCCGGCCGCGTGAAGCGCGCCGAAGCGCAGCGCCGCTGGAAGGTGGCCCAGGAGGGCATCAACCAGACGCTGGGCGTCGGGCGTGTGCTGGCCCTGCATGCGCTGATCAAGGAATCGCTGGAACTCCTCACACCCTACGGCCCCATCCATGACTGACACAACTTCGACCAAGCAGCCCAGCCAGGGCCCCAACCCGAAACACATCGCCGTCTGGCTGGTGCTGCTGGCGGCGGCCGGCACCTTTGGCTTGACCATGGGCACGCGCCAGACCATGGGGCTGTTTTTGAGTTCTCTCAACACCTCCACGGGGCTCGGCCTGGCCAGCATCAGCCTGGCGTTTGCCTTTGGCCAGATTTTCTGGGGCCTCACACAACCCTTCGCCGGCGCCATTGCCGACAAGGCCGGCGTGGGCCGCATCCTGGTGGTGGGCATTGTGATGGTGTCCATTGGCACCTTCATCACGCCCTACATGACCAGCACCGCCGGGCTGATTTTCGCCATCGGCATCATGGCCGCCGGCGGCGCGGGCATCGCCGGCCCGGCGGTGTTGATGGCTGCCTGCACGCGCCTGATCCCACCCGAAAAACACGGCATGGCCATGGGTATCGTCAACGCCGGCGGCTCGATGGGCCAGTTCCTGCTGGCGCCCATCGCGGGTCTGCTGCTGCTGTCGTTTGGCTGGGCCAACGCCATGCAGATGCTGGCCCTGTTCGTTGTGCTGGCCTTGCCCGCAGCCTGGTTGCTCAAGGGCAATGCGCAGGCGGCCGGGCACCCGGCGGCGGCCAAAGCGCCGCCGTTGAGCGCGCGCGAAGCGATAGCCCGGGC
>JANNEZ010000021.1:0-9879 GCA_031379255.1 Rhodoferax sp.
GTGGTCAGCGTCTCGGGCAACGAACATTTCAGCACTGAAAACATCCGCCGCAGCCTGCCCACATTGCTGGAGGGTAGCGTTCCCGACATTCGGGAAATTGGCGCAGACCTCACAGCCGGAAATTCAAACCCCGCCAAACACATGACGGTGACCTTCAAGGAGTCTGCCAAGCCAGATTCTGTGGACGCAGCCCTCAAGGTCAAAGATGCCGACCCGCTGAGTTATTTTGTAGGCTACACCGGAAATTTGCCTGTAGGGAACAAAAACCCCGACGACAGCATTTCGCGGGTAACGGCCGGGTTCCAGCATGCCAACCTGTTCGACAAGGACCACGTGGCCTCGTTTTCGTACACCACCGACCCCACCAAAATCGACAAGGTGACCCTGTTCGGCGCGTATTACCAGTTTCCAATTTATGGCAGGGGATTGAACCTCTCGGCGTATTACACCAACTCCAACATCAACTCCGGTGCCGCCGCGCCGGGCGGGCCAGATGTAACGGGCCAAGGCCAGTTCATGGGTGTGCGCCTGACCAAGTCCCTGCCACGCACCGGGCCTTTGATGCAAACCGTGAGTGTTGCGCTCGATGACCGGCATTTCGAATCCAATTTGCCCAACACTATTCCCGGTCTGCCAGACCAAAACGTGGGCTCCCGGCCACTCTCGGCCCGGTACAACTTCAAGCGCGAAGAACAGTGGGGCAGCATTGGCGGCAACGTGGAATACGCCTTCAACCTCGAAGGCGGCGCCGCCAATTCAAACGCCAACTACGCCGGGCAAGTGCTGGCCCCGGCCGATTTCAGATGGCAGGCATGGCGTTATGGGCTTGATCTGGTTTACCGCGAAGGCGCCTGGTCATACACCGGGCGGCTTCGGGGCCAGCTCAGCAGCAATAGCCTGATCGCCGGTGAAAAATTCAGCCTGGGAGGTGTCGGCAGCGTGCGCGGTTTTGCCGACTCCAGGGTGCGTGGCGACTACGGTGTTCTCTGGAATTTCGAGGCCTTGGGCCCGGTGATGTTTGCCGAACAACTGCGGCCGGTTATTTTCATGGATGGCGGCCAGGCCGGGTCCAACGGCATTTTGTCGGGCGTCACGGAAAGCCTGTTGAGTGTGGGTACCGGTTTGCGCTGGAACTACCAAAAATTTGAAGTTTCCGCAGACCTGGCGTATGTTCTGAAAGCGGACAGCGCCGAAACCGTGGACCATCCGATTCGATTGCATTTGTCAGCGATTTACCGGTTCTAGAAACCGGGGTCTTACACGGCGGAAGACTTGTTGCCAGCCAGCGACCAAGGTTTACACCATCCGGGCAGACGCCAGCCTGAGGGGCCTGAATCCGTCCTCGAGTTCTGGTTCGGAGACGGTTTGCGCCTGGGTTGGCCCAGCGACAACCGGGGCAAACTCTGGTGGGGTGGCGGCCCGGAACTCGACCTGACTGTCAACACACGTTTTGGCGAACGGGTGCGCGAGGCGCTGGCAGGGGAGTTGCAGAGCTGGGCCAACGAACCCCTGAGCCGTCTGTCCCTGGTGATCCTGCTGGACCAATTCACCCGAAACGTTTTCCGTGGTCAAGCACACGCCTTCTCGGGCGATGCATTGGCGCAGGCACTGGTGATGCAGGCGCTTGATCTGGGCATGGACCAGCGCCTGCCGTGGGTGGGCCGCATGTTTCTGTACATGCCACTGATGCATGCTGAAAATCTGGTGCTGCAGGATGAATGCGTGAAACGCTTCAGGGCGCTTCAATCAGAGGCGCCGCAAGCGCTCAAACAGACACTCGACGGCAACCTCAAGTTTGCCGTCGAGCACCGCGACATCATCGCGGAATTTGGCCGCTTCCCCTACCGCAACAAGGCGCTGGGCCGCCTCAATTCACCCGCAGAAGACGGGTTTCTCAAGCACGGCCCGCGTTTTGGTCAATGACGGCCACCGCGGTGCGGGGCCGGAACAGGCTCTTGGTGCGGCACTTGCACGTGACCAACACCCCGGCCGCCGTCGTGCCCGTACCTTTGAAAATGGCCATAACCGTGCCCGTTTCCGTGCCCATGGCCACGGTGCCACGCGCGGTAGCCCGGATGCCAGCCTGTGTACACCGGGGGTTGGGCGATCACGACCGGTCGGCCATAACCACGACCACTGCCATAACCAGAACCGTAGACGTGGGGGTAAGCCGTCGAATACACCGGGTACGCATGGTGAACGGGCGCAGGGTGAACGTAAACCGGCTGCGGCTGCACCACGACAGTGCGCGGGTAATACTGCACGGCGGGCGCGTTGCTCACCGCTACCTGCACACCGGGGGATGCCAGGCCCACCGACCAATACACGTCTTGGGCCATGGCGCTGCCGCCAGCGCCCATGCCAGCCAGCGCCAATGCTCCGGCACCCACCAGTTTGCCGAGAGAATTTCGAGTTGTCATGCTTTGCTCCTTGGGTTGATGGGTCAAAGATTGGCCCATGAACCTTCAACGCGCCAGCGCACGCTGCGACCACCTCTGGCGTGTGAAGACAATTGCCAGATGTAACAGCCGCGCCCTGCCCCCTAAAATCGGCCCATGAGCGCTCCCACCCCCGAAACACCGCCGATAACCGCCAAACCCAGCCATTTTCTGCGCCAGATCATCGAAAACGACCTGGAAAAAGGCACCTACGCCCAGCGCCCATGGGGCGGCAGCCCAGGCGACGCTGCCCATCACACCAAAGGCCAGAGCGACCCGGCCAAAATCCGCACCCGTTTTCCGCCCGAGCCCAATGGTTACCTGCACATTGGCCATGCCAAAAGCATTTGCCTGAATTTCGGCCTGGCGCGCGACTACGGCGGCGTGTGCCACCTGCGGTTTGACGACACCAACCCCGAGAAGGAAAACGTCGAGTTCGTCACCTCGATCAAGGAGTCGGTCCAATGGCTGGGCTTCGACTGGAATGGCAGCAAAGACGCGCCGCCCTACCAGGCCAGCGATTATTTCGGCTTCATGTACCGCGCGGCGGAATATTTGATAGAAGCCGGCCACGCCTATGTGGACGAACAAACCGTCGAGCAAATCCGCATCAACAGGGGCGACTTTGGCAAACCTGGCGTGAACAGCCCCTTCAGAAGCCGCACGCCGGCCGTCAATCTCGCGCGGTTCCGTGAAATGCGCGACGGCCTGCACGAAGACGGCTCCATGGTGCTGCGCGCCAAAATCGACATGGCCAGCCCGAACATCAACCTGCGCGACCCGGCCATTTACCGCATCCGCCGCGCTACCCACCACCACACCGGCGACACCTGGTGCATCTACCCGATGTACACCTACGCCCACCCGATCGAAGACGCGCTGGAGAACATCACCCACAGCCTGTGCACGCTGGAATTTGAAGACCAACGCCCGTTTTACGACTGGCTGCTGGATCGCCTGTGTGAAGGCGGCCTGCTGGCGCAACCGCACCCGCGCCAGTACGAATTCGCCCGCCTGAACCTCACCTACGTGATCACCAGCAAACGCAAACTCGCGCAACTGGTGTACGACCACAAAGTCAGCGGCTGGGACGACCCGCGCCTGCCCACCATCGTCGGCTTGCGCCGCCGTGGTTACACGCCCGAAGCGATCCAGCTGTTTGCCGAGCGCATCGGCGTGACCAAGAGCGACAGCTGGATTGACTACAGCACGCTGGAAGGCTGCCTGCGCGAGACGCTGGACGGCAGCGCCCCACGCGCCATGGCCGTGCTGGACCCGATCAAACTCGTGATTGAAAACTGGGATGAAATTATGGGCAAGGACGTGCTCGATGCATGCTCTGCCCCGGTTCACCCGCATCACCCCGAGCTTGGTAAACGCAGTTTCAAAATCGGCAAGGAAATCTGGATCGACCGCAGCGACTTCGAAGAAACCCCGCCCAAAGGTTTCTTCAGGTTGTACCCTGGCAACAAAGTGCGCCTGAAATACGGCCATGTGATCGACTGCGTCGGCTGCGCCAAAGACGCTGTTGGCAAGGTGACCGAAGTGCACGCCAAACTTGTGCCCAATACAAAAAGCGGTACACCGGGCAGCGACGCCGTCAAGGTCAAAGGGGTCATCACCTGGGTGGCTGTGGCTGATGGCATCCCCGCCGAAGTGCGCCTGTATGACCGCCTCTTCCTCGACGCGCAACCCGACGCCGGCGGCCGAGACTTCATGGAGAACCTGAACCCGAACAGCCTGAAAATAGTTCAGGCTGTGGTGGAGCCGTCATTGGCCAGCGCCCGCGCAGACGACAAGTTCCAGTTTGAACGGCATGGGTATTTTGTGGCGGATCGGGTGGATCATTTGGCTGCGAAGCCGGTGTTTAATTTGGCGGTGGGGTTGAAGGATGGCTGGGGGAAATGATCCGGATTCTTGGAAGTTTTTTTGTAAACTTATCAGAATTGATATAAAATGAAACGCATCGAGTGGTTGGGAACGTCGCTTAACTCGGTGCGAGATTTTCCGAAGGACGCGCGTACGCTCATAGGTCAAGAGCTTCAATTGGTGCAAGGTGGTTTCATGCCCACAAATTTCAAGCCGATGCCATCCGTTGGAGCTGGCGCCTATGAAATCAAAGTGCGCGAAGGCGAGCAATACCGAGTGATTTACGTGGCCAAGTTTTCAGATCATGTTTATGTGCTGCATTGTTTCGTGAAGAAAACACCAAAGACATCAAAGCCTGATCTGGACATGGCTAAAAATCAATACGCCGCTTTATTGAAAAGGAAAAAATCATGACAGAAAAACTTCGCAGCGTAGTGGGAAGTGACAACGTCTTTCGCGACTTGGGGTTTCCTGAAGCAGAAGCGCAAAACCTGATGCTGCGCGGAAACCTGGTCATCCACATCCGAAAAGTGATAGACAAGCTGGGCATCACCCAGGCAGAAGCGGCCAAACGCGCAGGCATCACGCAACCGCGCATGAACGACCTGGTCAAAAACCGCACCCACAAATTCACGCTGGACGCACTGGTGAATGTGGCGGCGCAGTTGGGGTATTCGGTGAAGTTGTCTTTGAAGAAAGTGGCCTAAGGCGGAAGATCGCCTCCCATTTCCAGCCGAATAGGGCGGACAAAGATTTCACCCACGGGTTGAACCTGAACAGCCTGCAAGAGATTGCCGCGTTTGTGGAGCCTTCATTGGCCGCCGCGAAAGCGGAGGACAAGTTTTAGTTTCTTTGTGGCGAACTGGGTCGATCACTGGGCTGAATAGCATGTGTTGAATTTGGCAGCGAGATTGAAGGATGGGTGGGAAAGCAATGTAAACAAAAGATTGATCATGAGAGAACTATGAAAATACTGGCTTTTAGAATAACAAATTTCCGCTCGATTGTTGACTCTGGCTGGGTGCACTTTTCGCCCGACGGCGTAACGGTTTTGGTAGGGCAAAACGAGAGTGGGAAGACGTCAGTGCTTGAGGCGCTTCAGTGTGCACTCTCCAGGACTGCAATCACTCCTGATGACCGGCGAGTAAACGCAACAGATCCAGTCATTTACTTACGCGCAGAAATTGACTTTGAAAAACTTGAGATCTACTTAGATGAGTATGACGAATTCGACGTAGCGTCAGTCAAACGCTTCCTCGGCCTAACCGCGAATGTTGTCGAACTTGAATGCCATTGGACAGCGAAGGCTGGCAGCAGCGCACTAACAGAGTTCAGCGCGGCAATTCTTGACCCAAAGCAGTTCGATTTATACATGGATGGGGCGCGAAAAGAGAAATCATTCGCCGAGGATTTGAGTAGCGAAACTATTGCGGACATAACAACGCCGCCTGCCCTGGTCACCTCAACTAAGCTTGCAATTGATGGGTCCGACATAGGAAACCTCTTCCACGACAGTTTGCCCGGAGGAACTTTGTTCAATGCCGATTCCGGACTATTACCCAATACCGTGGATTTGGATTCGCGCGGCCTACCTACTGGCAAAGGCGCTACCGCTGCAAAGAATTTCTTGGCGATTGCGGAGATCGATCTGCCGAATTTAATATCTGGCGACGGACGGTATCGTCAAAACATTCTAAATCGGGCAAACCAAAAGGTTAGTGACGACTTCACATCTTTCTGGAGTCAATTGATTGGTGCCCATGCAAAGCTCGATATTCAATGCGCGTATGAACACTACGACTCCAGTATTCCAGAGAAAGCTGGAAAACCATATCTAGAGTTTTGGATTAGTGACGGCAATACTCAGCTTTACCCAAAGCAGCGCAGCTTAGGAGTTCGCTGGTTCATTTCTTTTTACCTCCAGCTCCGCGCTACTCAAAAAACAAAGGAAAAACGAGTGTTTTTGCTTGATGAGCCTGGTGCGAATCTGCATGCGAAGGCTCAAGGGGATGTACTGAAACTTCTGGATAGGCTCAAAGGGGAGATACCGATCGTCTATTCGACTCACTCGCCTCAGATGATCGAATACGAAAGGCTCTTTAGGGTTCGCGCAGTTCAACGAAATGGTGAATTGGAAGATAGCCCGACCGTCGTTATCGACGCACATCATCTTGGTGCCGCATCATCTGACACGCTATCGCCAATACTTGCAGCCATGGGCTCTGATATGGCCAGCCAAGCTGTAGTCAAAAAAACGCGCAACGTCTTGCTTGAAGAAATGAGTGGCTTCTATTACCTCAAGGCATTTTGGCAACTTGCCGAGCGGAAGGACATCGTGCACTTTATGGCAGCTACGGGAGTTAACAAGTTACCTCTCCTATCGAACATGTTTCTCGGCTGGGGACTTGATTTCGTCGTCGCAGTGGATGACGACAAACAAGGGCGCGAGGTATTCAACCAACTGAAAAAGGAATTGTTTGGTGACGACGAGGCTTTGGCTAGAACGCGGTTGCTCAAATGGCCTGGTTGTACGGCAATTGAGGAGGTTTTTTCCACTACTGACTTTAAGCGCCTAGTTTTGAATGACGAGACCGCCAAAATTGGCACCGGAAATTCCGACTATTTAAAGTCGTCACACACTTCAAAGCCCATGGTTGCTTTTCAGTTTTGGCTCGCTGTTGACGGAGGAAAAATTACACGAAAGCACTTTGAGCCGGAGTCACTAGCGCATATTGACGAAATTACTGAAGCACTCGCGACACTTCTGAAAGAACGGCCGGCTTAGCACCCGATTCATTGATCGCTTGTGCCTGATGCCAGGAAGGCCGGACTACTGCCACTCGTGTTCAGAAATGCCGCTTGACAAACGATGATCAAACCATGCCTCGCAAGCCCAAACCTCCGCCCCGGGTCGTGATCTTTGCCGGCCCCAACGGCGCAGGCAAATCAACCCATGCGGACGCCATCCTGGCTGCCTTGGGCATTGATACCTTTGTCAATGCCGACTACATCGCGCGTGGGCTGTCCGGGCATAAAACCGACGTGGTTGCATTTGAAGCCGGGCGCATCATGCTCAAGCGTTTGCGGCAACTCGGTGAAGCCCAAGCCGATTTCGCGTTTGAATCGACGCTGTCCAGCCGCACTTTCGCGCCCTTTTTACGCACACTCAAGGCCCGCGGCTACCGCGTGGCAATCTACTACTTCTCACTGGCCAACGCCCAACTGGCGATACGGCGTGTCAAACTCCGTGTGGCGATGGGTGGGCACAACGTACCTTCCGATGTCATTCGGCGCCGGTTTGGACGCAGTTTGAGCAATTTCTTCACTTTGTATGCGCCTTTGGCAGATGAGTGGGCTGTGTTCGATAACTCCCCGTCGCCGCAGGCACTGCCAGTAGCCACAAAATTCGCAACCCAGTTGACCGTAATGGAGCCCGTAACATGGCGCAAACTGCAAAAACTCAGCCAAGTCGCTTGATGCTTTCCCCCAAAGCACTTCAGAAGGCTTTGGAACAGTCTGCCAAACAGGCACAAAAGCTGGCCAATGCCTTTGGCTTGGTCGTTCCCGTCATCAAACGAAAAAAAGCATCTGGCCAAGGAAATCCGGGCTAAAGAAATCATTTCCTACTTATTGGTGGCTGGTTGCGGATACGTCACAGAGGTTAATGATGGTTTTGGTTCTTATATGCGGGTCTATACGGCCTACCACCATCAAAACCCCATCTGACAAATAAACCGCAATTGCGACACTTTATTTGTCGCAATAAATACTTGTGCGTCAAATTAAATGTCGCGATACTTGGGGTTTCTGACACGAGAAGCCAAGGCACATGCCCAAAGTAGCACCGCAACACGAGCTTGATCAACTGGTCGCATTGATCGCCGCGCAGCCCAACGGTGTTGGCATTGAAGCGCTGGATCAGTCGTTGGGCGGCAGCTTGCAACGCCGCACGCTGCAGCGGCGGCTGGCGCTGTTGGTAGGCAATAAGCTGATTCAGATGCGAGGTGAGGCTCGGGCGGCACGCTACTTTGCGCTGCCACCTGCGATCGCGGGGAGGGGCCGCGCAGCAGCGCTCCATTTCATCGGGCAGGAGGGCACGGCTGAAATCTACATCCCCATCTCCCCCGAAGGCCAAGAGATCAAGGCCTTTGTGCGTCAGCCGCGTCACTTGCGCCCGCCTGTGGGCTACCAGCTGCATTTTCTGGAGCAATACCAACCCAACCAGACAGCCTACCTGACGCAGGAATTGCGCGACCAATTGCACGCCATGGGCCGCTCACCTGCGGATCAAAGCTTGGCTGGCACGTTTGCGCGTGAAATTCTCAGCCGCCTGCTGATCGACCTGTCGTGGGCTTCTTCACAACTCGAAGGCAACACTTACAGCCGCCTGGATACGGAGCGGTTGATCGAGTTTGGGCAGGCCGCAGAGGGCAAGGACGCGCTCGAAACGCAGATGATCTTGAACCACAAAGACGCCATCCAGTACCTGGTGAGCGACCCGACCCATGCAAGTCTTTCCACCGGCACGATCATCGCCCTGCATGCGTTCTTGTCGGATGGTTTGATGGCCGACCCGATGGCTTGTGGCCGCATCCGCCGACGGGCGGTAGAGATTGGTGGCAGCGTCTACATGCCGGTAGCCTTGCCGCAGCGCCTGGAAGAGCTGTTTGGCATCGTCATCAAAATGGCAACGGAGATTGATGATCCATTCGAGCAAGCATTCTTTTTGATGGTGCACCTGCCCTACCTGCAGCCTTTTGAGGACGTGAACAAACGCGTGTCAAGGTTGGCCGCCAATATTCCGTTCATTCGCCACAACCTGTGCCCTTTGTCTTTCATCGACGTGCCGCAGCAAGCTTACGTGGACGCCTTGATCGGTGTGTATGAGCTCAACCGAATTGATCTGTTGCGTGACGTTTTCATCTGGGCCTACGAGCGCTCCTGCCAGCAGTATGTGGCTGTAAAACAAAACCTGGTGCCTCCGGATATCCTGCGCCTGCGGTACCGCGCGGCATTGGGCGAGGTCATCGCCGCAATAGTGCGCAACGACGAGCCAGCAACCAACGCAGGCATCCGCGCCCGGCTTCCGGCCACGGTGGCAGATGCAGACAGAGCCCACTTTGTTGCGCTAGCACTTGACGAATTCAAGGGCTTGCACCCAGGCAACGCGGTACGGTTTGGCATAAGACCTCTGGAATTCAACGCGTGGCTGACAAAACATGCAGAGCCAGGCTGAAGCCATGCAAAACCAGCTACTTCCCCGGCAGCATCCGCAGCGAATAACCGTCACCCTGGGCCGCGCCATCGCTTTGATGTAGGCACACGCGGGGTTGTCTGACAGACCAAAGCATGTCTCAGGCGTGTAATGGATTTTTTGGAGTCCGCCATGCCCCAACACGCCACCATCAACGACCATGTGACCTACCGGCCTGGCGACGGCCCGCTGGTGGTGATTCCGATGGGCCCGGTGGAGGTTGACCTGACTACTGAGAGCGCCACGCTGAGCTGGGTTGAAGAAAACGGCGCTGCTGGCCTGACGGCCATACCGCTCACGCTGTTCAATGAATACGTG
>JANNEZ010000032.1:0-12166 GCA_031379255.1 Rhodoferax sp.
CCTTCGGTGAGCGCGGTGCGGATGTAACTGGGGTGAATCGCATTGATGCGGATGTTGTAGCCCTTTTGGGCGCACTGCACGGCGGCCTGTTTGGTCAAGGTGCGCACGCCGCCTTTGCTCGCGCCATAGGCCGAACCCCCCGGCGTGCCCACGTACGCGGCGATGGAGCCGATGTTGATGATGGAGCCACCGCCGGTATCTTTCATGGCCCGCACGGCTTCGCGCATGCCCAGAAACGTGCCGTCGAGGTTCACGCTCATGATCTTGCGCCAGTCTTCCAGAGGTGTCTGGTCGAACGACGCGGGCGGGGGCAGGCCGATGCCGGCGTTGTTGACCAGCACGTCCAGTTTGCCAAAGCGCTGCACGGTGTTGTCAACGGCGGTTTTCCAACTGGCTTCATCGCGTACATCCAGGGCAAAAAACGCCGCCTCAATGCCGTTTTCGGCCAGCAAGGCCAGGGCCGCAGCGCTGATGGCGGCGCCGGCGGGTGTTTGTAAATCGGCCAACACGATGCAGGCACCTTCTTGCCCCAGCCGCAGTGCAATGCCCATGCCAATGCCGCCCAAGCCACCGCTGATGAGCGCCACTTTGTTTTGAACGCGGCCTGGGCGAGGGTTCTGGGACATGGTGGTTTTTTTTTCGAGGTGGAGGTTGGACAGCCGGCTTGACAGATGCAATTATTGTGGCTCGATGCCCACCTTCTGGATCACCCTGGCCCAGCGCGCCACTTCTGATTTCAGGAAGGCGTTGGAGTCCCCCTGGCTTTTGGGCGACGGGAACATGCTGATGTCGCGCATCTTGCTGCCCACATCGGGCATCCGCAGCACGGCGTTGAGGTCGGTGTTGACGCGGGCTGCCGCGTCGCCAGGCATGGATTTGGGGCCCAACAGCGAGAACCAGCCGACCGCCACAAAACCGGGCAACACGTCTTGCACCAGCGGGATGTCTTCCAGACCTGGCAAACGCAGGGCAGTGGTCACCGCCACCGCTTTCATGCGGCCGGCCTTGACCAGCGGCAAAATGGGTGCGATGCCGTCCACGCAGTAGTGCAAGTCACCTTTCACCAGGGCCGCGATGGCCTGGGCGGGTTGGTTAAAGGGCACGTGTTGAAACTTGGCACCCGATGCCGAAGCGATGCTTTCCCCTACCAGGTACGGCAAGGTGGCTTTTTCCGTGCTGCCGATGACAAAGGTGTCGGGTTTGGCTTTGGCCGCCTTGATCATGTCAACCATGTTCTTTTCGCCAATTTCGTTGTTGGCGACGATCATCATCGGTGAATCGGCCACGATACCCAGGGTGATGTAGTCTGCCACCGGGTCGTATTTGGCGGCTTTCATGATTTTGGGGGTCACCAGCACGGCCCCGGCATGCGCGAACATGAAAGTGTGGCTGTCGGTGGCATCACGCACCGCGTTCATGGCGATCATGCCGCCCGCGCCAGGTTTGTTGTCGATCAGCACCGGTTGGCCCCAAAGGACGGCGAGTTTTTCACCCACGATGCGGGCCGCTGTGTCTGGCGCGGCCGCGAGGCGTCGACTGGCTGTTGACGGGCCTGCGCGAACGCGAAGAAGAGGAATACGCCGGGCTTTTTGCCGCTTACGGTTTGGCGGCGCCGCAAACCACCATCCGCATGGAATCGACGCTGGGCCTCTTAAGCCTGCTGTGCGCCTCTGATTCACTCGTGGCGCTGCCGCGCCAATGGATCGACGCGCCGATGTTCCAGGCCGCGCTGCAAGCCATTGCAGGGAAGGAAAAACTGCTGGCGCCAGACATCGTGCTGATCAGCCGTGCGGCGGTGTCCTTGACGCCCCTGGCGGAGCGGCTGACGCAGTTGCTCAGACCGGCGGCGCGCGTTTTGCCTTGATGTGCCTTGGGCGGCTGAATTTTTTTGGCGCCGTGGCCTTGGCGGGTTTGACCCATTTGGAAGAGAACTGGCGCCTAAAAATCGGACGCTATTATTTATATAGCAAACTATGGCCGTTTTTCGTGACTTAGATGCCGATTTTTCTTAAAAAAATCAAAAATGGGCAGTAAAGCCGCAATTTGTTAACATGGAAGTTAACAATTACTCATTAGGCATGCGCCACGGAAGATTGAAGCCAAGCGCGAACATTTGCCGGTCTGTGGACAGGGGCTGAATCGCGGCCGGATTGAATTTCCAACGAGCTTGTGTAAGGCGGGCTTGGTCAAACGCGGACTGTGAAAGACATGTAATGCCAACCGCAGTTGTTACTCCGTTTCCCTGTGCTGTTATGCATGCACAATGCCTTGATGCACCTTTTTTTCGAATGAGTTGATATGGCATCTGGGCTAAATGTGGCGATCATCGGAGGCGGCAATGGCGGCTTGTTCGCCGCCAAATCGCTGATCGGCCAGGGGCTGCGCGTCTCAGTGTATGAACAGGCCTCGGCACTGGGCGAGATTGGCGCGGGTGTTTACGTGACGCCGAATGCGGTGCGCCACCTGGAGCGTGTGGGTCTCGGGCCAGCCGTCGAAAAATGGGGCGCGCGAGTCGGCCCGGGCTCCTTTTACTTCCGCCACGACGGCACGCCGATCGCGCCGGTGCAGGTGTCCGACGCCTCCGGCTGGAACGCGAACTTTGGCATGCACCGGGCCGACTTCGTTGATTTCCTCGCCGCCAACCTGCCTGCCGGCATCGTCCACACCGGCCACCGCGCCATTGGCTTCGAACAAGACGCCGGCACCGCGCGCGTCAAATTTGCCAATGGCAGCACCGTCCTGGCCGACGTGGTGGTTGCCGCCGACGGCATCCACTCCGAACTGCGGCCCTGCGTCTTTCCACCCTCCAAGCCGGTGTTTCACGGCACCATTTCTTACCGGGGCCTGATCCCGCGCGAGCGTCTGCAGGATTGGCCGATGGACCGCTGGTTGATGTGGGTTGGCCCCTCCCGGCATTTCCTGGTCTTCCCGGTTCGCCACGGCACGATGGTCAACTACGTCGGCTTCATGCCGGCCGACGAGGCAATGAAGGAGTCCTGGTCTGCGCCCGGCGATCCAGCGGTGCTGCGCAGCGCGTTTGAAGGCTGGGACCCGCGCATCGGCAAGTTGCTTGAACAGGTCGACAAGACCTTTCGCTGGGCGCTTTACGACCGTGAGCCGCTGCCAAGCTGGACCAAAGGCCGGCTGACGCTGCTCGGCGACGCGGCGCACCCCATGTTGCCGCATCTCGGTCAGGGCGCCAACCAGTCTGTTGAAGACGGCATGGCATTGGCGACCATCCTGGCGGGGGTGGACACGTCGGCAGTCCCAGCGGCGTTGCTGGCTTATGAGCGGCTGCGTCGCAATCGTGTGGCGGCGGTTCAACTCGGCGCCCGCCAGAATGGGCTGCGTGTCGATTCGGCCTCCAGTGACCTGGGAATCCGCGACGCGGAGCTCGTCGCGCACGCCGAATTCAGAAAGCACCTGTATGCCTACGACGTGGTTCCCGAGGCGCGTGTCGCAGCGGCAGCGCTGCTGAAATAGAGCGTGTTCAGGGCCTGCACGCGCGGCGTCCGCGGCGTCACTTGACCAGACCGGTCTTCCTAGCCATTTCGCTCACCCGCTTGAACTCCTCGCGGATCTCGGTTGTCATCTGCTCGGGTGTGCCGTAGCTCTGCAAAATGCCCAGCGGCAGCAGCCTCGCCGCGATGCCGGGCGCCTTGACGGCCTGTTCGATGGCGCCGACCAGCGCCTTGCGCGCGTCCTCGGGGATCCCCGCAGGCGCGAGAAAGCTGAACCAGATACCGAACAGTTCTTCCTGAAAACCGAGCTCGCGCATTGTGGGGATGTCAGCAAACTCGGGAAACCGGCTGGAAGCGACCAGACCCCGGAACGCCCCTGACTTGATGTGCGCGCTCAGTGCGCCGAGCGCCAGCACGACGCCCTCGATGTGGCCTCCGTGCAATGCGGTGACGGAGGGAGCCGCGCCGGTGTAGGGAACCGGCACGAGATCCACACCCGTGAGCGCGTTGATCAATTGCACACAGAAATCGCCGACGGAGCCGGAGCCGGGGTGCCCTATACGCACCCGGCCCGGATTCTTTTTCGCGTAGTCGATCAACTCTGCGAAAGTCTTGTACGGCGCGTCGCTGCGCACGACCAGGACGCTCGGCGTGCGTGAGGCGCTGCCGAGCGGCGCCAGATCCCGCAGCGCATCGTAAGTGACTGCTTGGGGGTCGAGAACGGCACGAAAGGTGAGCGCGCTATTTTGCGCAAACAAAATCATGTGACCGTCTTTTTTGGCCTGCACGACGCTGTTCGTGCCGAGCGCGCCCCCGGCGCCTGGGCGATTGACCGTCAGCACCGGCGTTTTCAGCAACCTCGAAATCTCTTCGCCCAGCGCGCGTACGGTGGTGTCCGCAGCGTCACCCGGGGCCAGCGGAACCACGACACTGATCGGGCCGGCGGGGAACGACTGGGCCTGGGCGAGGCTAGACAAGAAGATGAGCGCGAAGGCGAGAAAAATACGCTGTGCGAATCGTGTCATGCCAAGGGCTCCCTGAAAATCAGCGCGGTGTGGGTTTACTGTGCAAACGAATAGCGGGTCTTGCTTTTTTTGGCATGGTACATCGCCTTGTCGGCATTGTGGATCAAGGCATCCGCTGTGGCGCCGTCCTTGGGAAAGATTGAAATTCCCACGCTGGCGCTGACACGGGTATTGATAGTGAGATCGTCGACAGTGACACTGCACGGCGATTGAATCGACTCGAGTAATTTCTGCGCGACTGTCGACAGGTCTTGCCGGTCTTTGACCTCTGTAAGCAGGTACAGGAATTCGTCGCCGCCATGCCGGCTGATGGTGTCATCGTCCCGCACACATTGCGAAAGTCGAGACGCAACCGTTTGCAAAACGCTGTCTCCTGCGGCGTGCCCATGGGTGTCGTTTATTTTCTTGAAATCATCCAGATCTATAAACATCACGGCCAAGCTCCATCCGTGCCGCCGGGCCTGCGCCAAACCATGTTCCAGCCGGTCATTGAACAAAACGCGGTTGGGCAGACCGGTCAAGGGATCATGAATAGCGTCGTGCCGGGCCGCCTCTTCCCGTTCCTTGACGGCCTCCAATTTGAACTCAAGGATATGACGTGCGCGAACCTCGTGTTTCAGGTCAACACGCACGTCCGCGAGTTTATCGGCTGCTTCCTGCACCTTTTCCTCAACGGCTTCGCTTTGTATGAGCACTTTCTCCATGCTTTCAAGCGGGTTCTTGCTCTCAAGACCATCCTTTAAATCTGAATTGACCGAGGATAAATCCTGCGCGGCTTCATCAACCAGAGCCTTGACTTTTTCAGTTTGCCCCAAGGCCTTCGCTATTGGCTTGGGCGACTTTTTGTCACCCGGTAAATTCGTGTCTGGATTGGTTTTCATTGAGGGTTTCCAACACAAGTCAATTGCGACCCCGGCCCACTTTGGCGGGCTGCTCACTGTTTGCCGATCCAGCGCTCCGAGTCAATTTCCAAGGGTTTTATTGATTCCCAGTCTCCAAAAATCAGATGGGTTGGTCTGTGCGTTGGCGCACATAACGTGTCGTTTTCAGTACAGCCGGACCGCCATGTCGAAGTGCCAGGTCCGCCGGATTTCGACAACATCGTAATCGCGAAGCAGGCCCGGCGGGAAGGCCGGGTAGTTCGCCTGGCTGCGCACGATGCGCCGTATCGCGTCGTCGATGGCCGCCACGCCGCTGGAGCGAACAAAGGCCACTGACTCCACTGATCCATCGCTTCGGATGGCCACGGTCACCATGGGCTGGGTGTGCGGCTGCTTCGCCGCTTCGCGGACCATGTCGAAGGTCATGTTCAGCTGGATCTTGCGGGCCCAGGCTTCTGCGTACAAGACGAGCTCAGCATTGGAGTCGGTGTGCCCGAAGAGTCTGCCCCGGCGCAGGCTGCTCGCCGACGGCAACTGTCGCTGCGCCGCCGCCGCGTCACGCCGGTCGGCTTCTTCGTTGAGCTGGCGTCCTATCGCGCGAAGCCGTTCTTCGCGCTTTTCCGCCTCCGCTTGCAGGGCTGCCAGCCGCGCGGCTTCGATACGGGCCGCTTCAAGCCGCGCCGCTTCAACCCGCGCCCCTTCCAGACGGGCAGCTTCCCCTCGCGCAGCCTCTTGCTGTGCGGCCGCCTGGCGGTCACCTTCGGCCCGGGCAGCCTCAGCTCTTGCAGCTTCCTGACGGCCGGCCTCTGCCCTGGTTGCGTCTTGCCGCGCAGTTTCAGCCCGCGCCGCCTCTTGCCGGGCTGTTTCCTGGCGCGCTGTCTCCCTGCGTTGAGCTTCCGCCCGTGCGATCTCGGCCTGCGCCGCCTGCTGACGAGCAGCCTCCTGTTGCGCAGCCTCGGCGCGCATTGCCTCCTGACGGGCAGCGGCCTGTCGCACTGCAGCTTGTCGCGCGGCTTCCTGGCGTTCTGCTTCGACCCGCGCGGCTTCGGCTCGAACCGCCTCCTGTCGAGCCGTTTCTTGCCGCGCAAGCGCCTGTTTTGCTGCCTCTTGGCGCTCGACTTCTGCTCTCGCAGCCGCAGCTCGCGCTACCTCCAGACGGGCGGCCTCTTGTCTCGCCGCTTCTTGTCGTCCAGCTTCTACCCGCGCGACCTCAGCCCTTGCTGCATCTTGTCGCGCAGCTTCCGCCCGCGCAGTCTCGGCCTGCGACGCCGCCTGACGGTCTGCCTCCTGTTGCACTGCTTCTTGCCGCGCTGCAGTCTGCCGTGCGGCGTCTTGGCGCTCAGTTTCAACGGGCGTGGTGTCAACCCGCGTCGTCTGCTGACGTTCAACTTCCACCTGCTCCGTCTGCCGTTGCGCATCCTGCTTGGTCTCGGCAGCGCTTTGAATCGACGGCGCGGCGATCTCAGAGCTTGGGGCGCTTGGCGCGACCGCAGTCACGGGTGCTGGCACCTCTGGCGCGGGGGGCACGGCCCATGTGGACTGGTTCGACAGCGCCAGGGCGGCCACGTCTTCGGTCGGCGGCGGGGGCTCGCTCTCATTGGGCTGCTCAGCAGGCACGGTCACCGGGGTTATTGCTGGTGCAGCAGCGACCACCGCGTCTGGCTTTGACTTGGCCATCTTCTTCGGTTTGGCCGGCCGCACAATCGCCGCTGCGGCCACCTTCGAGAGTGGCGGCGGGGGCGGCGCCGGGTCCACAAGTGTCATCATCGCCGGCTCGGCGGCAACCGGCTGCCCAAGCCCTGCTGTGTCCGCACTTTGCAAGGGATCCGCCGCCGGGACCGGAGCCGTATCGAGCGCAGCGCGCAGGTCGGGCGTCTCGGTCCGTCGATCCTGCCAGGGGAAGCTGAAGCCCGGAAGCCCGAGGCCCTGGCCGCTGAAGGTCAGGCTCAAGAGCAGCGCGTGGATCGACAGCGAGAGCAGCAGTGCAAGCGTCAGGCGCCTGCGTTCACGGCCCATGCGAGGTGATTCAGCCAAACGAACGCGCTTGCGCCAAGCCGCCCAGGCGCGTCGTGATCTCAAAAAAACCGGCCACCGTTTCGTCGATGATTTCCCTGGCTGTCTTGATCGAATCAATCAGCCCGGCCGACTGCCCTGCCAAGGCCGGCGCGGCCTCCATGTCACCTTCAAAATACAGGGTACGGATGCCCTTCATGGCCTCGAAGGACATCATGCCCGCTTCGTGAATCTGGGTTGTCAGGTTCGACTTGAGCGTTCGGATGCAGGGCGTGGACTTCTTGTTCAGCACAAAGGTGCCGGTCTCTTTGGCGGCGAGAATGGCGTTTTTATAGTTGATGTGCACGGGGCTCTCGGCGCAGCTCACAAAACGTGTGCCCATCTGGATGCCCTCGGCGCCCAGCGCAAACGCAGCCGCCATGCCACGCCCGTCGCAGATGCCGCCGGCGGCGATCATCGGCACGTCGGTCCTGGCGCGGATGGCCTGCAACAGCACCAGTGTGGAAACTTCTTCGGGGTTCTTGAAGCCGCCACCTTCGCCGCCTTCCACCACCAGGCCGTCTATGCCAGCGTCCACACATTTCATCGCCGCGTCCACCGTGGGCACGGCATGGTAGACGATGATGCCCGCGTCTTTCAGCGGTGCGATGAATTTTGCTGGGCTGCCAGCCGAAGTGGTTACAAACTTCACACCTGAGCCGCAGACGAACTGGAGCATCGCGTCGTCTTTGAGGAAGCGAATCGGCAGGTTGACGCCAAAGGGCAAGCCCAGCGCCGCCATTTTCTTGATCTCGACCTGGCAGTTCTCCGTCTCACCGGAAGACGTTTCGATGATGCCCAAGCCGCCCGCGCGGGACACGGCCGAGGCCAGCTGCGTGCGCGCAATCCAGCCCATAGGAGCCTGCACGATGGGGTATTGGGCGCCGGTATGGGCTAAAACTCGGTTGGCGTGGTTCATTCAATTGCTTTCAATGGCGATATCGACGTTCATTATTGACGGCGAACGCCGGGGCGCGGGCACTATCATTGAACCCACGCGACACCGTCACTTTTACCTCCGGAGACCCGCATGGCCAAAACAGCCGCCTTCAACTGGCAAGACCCCTTCCTGCTCGACACGCAACTGACCGACGACGAACGCGCCATCCGCGATGCCGCCGCCGCCTATTCGCAAGACAAGCTGTTGCCGCGCGTGACCCTGGCGTTCCGCGAAGGCAGCACCGACCCGGCCATCTTCCGTGAGATGGGCGAGATGGGCCTGTTGGGGCCGACCATTCCCGAGGCCTACGGCGGCCCGGCGCTCAACTACGTGGCCTATGGCCTGATCGCCCGCGAAGTGGAGCGCGTGGACAGCGGCTACCGCTCGATGATGAGCGTGCAAAGCTCGCTGGTCATGGTGCCCATTTTTGAATTCGGCACCGAGGCGCAGCGGCAAAAGTTCCTGCCGAAACTGGCCACCGGCGAATGGATTGGCTGCTTCGGTCTGACGGAACCTGACCACGGCTCTGACCCGAATTCAATGACCACACGGGCGCACAAAGTGGCGGGCGGCTACAAGTTGTCTGGCAGCAAGATGTGGATTTCCAACTCGCCCATCGCCGACGTGTTTGTGGTCTGGGCCAAAGAAGTGTCGACCAGCGGCCAGGTCGGCCCGATTCGCGGCTTCATTCTGGAAAAAGCCATGAAAGGCCTGAGCGCCCCGGCGATCCACAGCAAGGTCGGCCTGCGCGCCTCCATCACCGGTGAAATCGTCATGGACGGCGTGTTTTGCCCCGAAGAAAACGCCTTCCCCGATGTTCAAGGTCTGAAAGGCCCCTTCACCTGCCTGAACAGCGCGCGTTATGGCATCGCCTGGGGTGCGCTCGGCGCGGCCGAAGACTGCTGGGTGCGCGCGCGCCAGTACACGCTGGACCGCAAGCAGTTTGGCCGCCCGCTGGCCGCCAACCAGTTGATTCAAAAGAAGCTGGCCGACATGCAGACCGAAATCGCGTTGGGCCTGCAAGGCTGCCTGCGCCTGGGCCGCATGAAGGACGAAGGCACGGCAGCGGTGGAGATCACGTCGATCGTGAAACGCAACTCTTGCGGCAAGGCGCTGGACATTGCCCGCCTGGCGCGCGACATGATGGGCGGCAATGGCATCAGCGATGAATTTGGCGTGGCGCGGCACCTGGTCAACCTGGAAGTGGTCAACACTTACGAAGGCACACACGACATCCACGCCTTGATCCTCGGCCGGGCGCAGACCGGCATTGCCGCCTTTGCGAATTAGACCCCCACGTTCACCCACTTCGTGTGGCTCTCTGCCCCCCGAGGGGGTTAATTTTTCTTGGGGCGGCCCGGCGAAAAATTGGCGACCCCACGTTCGCCCACTGGGTGGGGCGCGTCAGATTTTTTGTCGGCTCCAGGCCACTAGGCAGGCCAGCGCGACGGCTGCATGCAAGGCGACATTGCCAAAGATCACGGCAGCGGCAACCCCTTGGGCGCCCGCAATGCCCTGAATGACGGCTTCCACTGCGTTGAACACCGCCATGGACAGCAGAAATGGGCGCAGGACGCGTCCATCCGTCTGGTTGCGCATCAGGAAAATCACCAGGCCGTAGCCCAGCAGCGTGGCCGCGTAGCCCCGGGCGATCAGCTGCCCGCCCGCGTCGAGTTGTACACCGAACTGGGCGAACAACTGCGCCGGCGCGGCCAGCGCTGCGACGCCAAACGGGAAAGTCAGCACAGCATTGATGATGAACAGAATCTTGGCCATGGGTTTGTCTCCAGGTTGCGGGTATTGAAGAACCATCTGCATTATGGCTTTGGGCGCGATCTGGATGCAAGGCGGATGGGTGGGCGCTCTGGCGCCCGGCGTGATCGGCCCCTGCTTTGACGACGCACGCCTTTCTGCGCCAGTTGCATAGCCTGTAACGGGCGCTCAACACGGTGCGACCATGCCCATCCGGGCGGCACGCAGCGCGCAGTTGCGCAGGGGGCGGCTTGCCACACCGTGATAATTGGAATCTGACCCCAATTTTTCGGAGAAGATTTCAAAATGACGATCAAACCCGGTGCGCTGGACCACCTTAAAGTACTGGACCTCTCCCGTGTTCTCGCAGGCCCCTACTGCGCGCAAATGCTCGCTGACCTGGGCGCCGACGTGATCAAGGTCGAGCGCCCTGGCGAGGGCGACGACACCCGCAAATGGGGCCCGCCCTTCATGCCCGGCGCGGACGGCAAGCCGACCAAACATGCCACCTACTACCACTGCACCAACCGCAACAAGCGCGCCATCACAGTCGATATCGCCAAGGCGGAAGGCCAGGCCATCATCAAACAGATCGCGGCGCAAAGCGACATCGTGGTCGAGAACTTCAAGGCGGGCGGGCTCAAGGCCTACGGGCTGGACTACGAGAGCCTCAAGGCCCTGAACCCCCGGCTGATCTATTGCTCTGTCACCGGTTTCGGGCAAGACGGCCCCTATGCGCCCCGTGCGGGCTACGACCTGATGATCCAGGCCATGAGCGGCATGATGAGCATCACCGGTCACCAGGACGGCGTGCCCGGGGGCGGGCCGATGCGGGTGGGTGTGGCGATCACTGATTTGTTCACCGGCGTCTTTGCCTGCAGCGCCATTCTGGCGGCGCTTGAAGTGCGGCACCAGACCGGCAAGGGCCAGCACATCGACATGGCGCTGATGGACTGCGGCATGGCCATGCTGGCCAACCAGGCCATTGGTTACCTCAACACCGGCGTTGTGCCCACGCGCCAGGGCAACACCCACCCCAGCCTGGCGCCCTACCAGAACTTCCCCACGCAGGATGGCCAGATGCTGCTGGCCATCGGCAATGACGGCCAGTTCGCGCGTTTCTGCGAGGCCGCCGGCAAACCCGGGTGGGCGCGGGACGAGCGCTTCAAGGGCGTGGCGCCGCGCAACGTTAACCGCAACATACTCATCCCGCTGATGATGGAGGTCACCCGCACCCAGACCACGGCGTACTGGATCAAGCTGCTCGAAGACAAGGCGGTGCCTTGCGGCCCCATCAACACCCTCAGCGACTCATTTGCCGACGCCCAGGCGCAGCACCGCGAAATTTGGGTGAAACAGGCGGTAGCGCTCAACCGGCCCGGTCCGTCGACGGCAGAAACCATAGGCACAGTGGCAAGCCCCCTGCGCCTCAAAGACACACCGCCCGTGTTGCGCCGCGCCCCGCCCGCGCTGGGGGAGCATACCGATGAGGTGTTGGCGGAGCTGGGGATGGATGTGGCGCGGATTGGAGGTTTGAGGCAGGACGGGGTGGTTTAAAAAAGACTTCTTTGGTCGGAGATCTCGGGTAACATCAAATTGAAACTGGATCTTTAACCAGTATTTAATATGGGCACTGATCTCCTTCCCGCATTTATTCGCCGCAGTTACGAAGTGCATGAATGGAAACACGCCTGCGCGATCCTGCGTCATGACTTCCCCGACCAATGGAATGACCTTTGCGAACTGTTGGCAGCGTTCCGGCTGAAGAAGAGTTGGATCACTGTCGGTGGTGGGCGCAAAAGCAAAGTCTCTGAGTACATTGACTCCTATCTTTATGAGCGGGGATGGATTGAAAAACAATTTGATACTCAGATTCAGGTGGATGGCGTTGCCAGTCAGTCACCAACCCACAAAATTGATTGCTTCAAGAACCGGATTGCAGTAGAGATCGAATGGAACAACAAGGATCCGTTTTTTGATCGAGACCTGAACAATTTCAGGCTTCTGTTCGAGTTGCGGGCTGTGAGTTTGGGAGTGATCATCACTCGGACCGAC
>JANNEZ010000038.1:0-4672 GCA_031379255.1 Rhodoferax sp.
GGTAGCGCGGAACACGTCCCAATCGGCGCGGTCGATGGCGCTTTGGTCGCCCACCACCAGGGCCGCAATCACACCGGCCTGCTTCTTGTCTTTGACGTGCTCAAAAATGCGGTCGCGCACACCCTGGCGCGCGCGCTCAACGGGATGTTGCCAGGTTGCGCCCAGGCGTTTGGGCGGGCTGTCTTTGGGCCCTGCGCGCACATACCCTGTGGCCTGCAGGCCCTGCTCCCACAGCCAGAGCTCGAAGTCGAAACCATGCGGATTGCCGCCGCCGTGAGGCGCCTTGAGCCGCGCCGTCATTTGCCAGCGTTCACCGGCTGCCAAGCCGGCGCTTTGCCGCTGCAACTCAAGGCCTTCGTTGAGGTTGCCGGAGCCGGCGGCGGAAGCGGAGAGAGGCCCGTTGTACCAACTGAGGTAGATGCGCGGCGGCAAGTCCACTTCTACGGCCCCGGCCATCGCGGATTCGACGTCCAGGCGAAAACGCAGACCGGACTCGTTGCGCTGGGGCATGGCGGCCACCACACCCGTGACCACCAGGTCGCGGCCTTCCAGGTCGGCATGCAGCGCGTCCTGCAGAAAATAGCTGGCGCGCAAACCCGTGAATGCAAATGCGCACACGCAGGAGGCCAACACCGCGCACCAGGCAGCGCCGCTGAACGAGTCTTTTTTAAGAACTGTCCACGCAAACCATGCCAGGCCCAGAAGCGCCAACAGCCCATAGACACGGACTGTGAACAGCTCGGCCTGCTGCAGTTGCGCCGCGGTCCCCGCCACCCAGCCCGCCAGGGCCGGCATCAGCAGGCTGGGCGCCAGACGGCTGCGCGTCAAGCCAAGAGACCGGGAGGCGGCCGAAACGCAAAGCCCTGGCGCTCCAGAAACTGCGCCAACTGGATGGTTTGCAGGTCGCCCATCATCGGGCCGATGATCTGCACCCCGATGGGCAGACCACCGGCATCAGGCCCGGTCGGGATGACGGTGGCGGGCAACATCGCCACACCGGCCAGGCCAGCCCAGAAGGTCTGGTCAAAGTAGGCGAAGGCCTGGCCGTCGATCTGTATCCGGCGGCCGCCGAAGTTGCCATGGTCGTGCGGGAAGGCGCTGGTCGGCATGATCGGCGTGACCATGAAGTCAAAATCCTTGAAGAAATCATGCCAGGCCCAGCGCAGGCCGGCGCGCGCTTCGTTCAGCGGCGCCCAGTCGTGCACACGCGCGGTCTGCGCGCGCAACACACGGGCGCGCTCGCTGGTGTCGTTTGCGGCCAGCTTGCTGGCCTTGGCCACCAGTTGGTCATACGCCGCCTTGGGCACGCGCGAGGCGAATGCAGCGTGCAGCAAGTTGAAAAATACCGCGTGGCTGTGGGCGGCATCAAACGCCGGTCTGGCAGCGGCGTCCACCTGCGCGCCTGCCGCAGCCAGCGTTTGCGCCACGGCGTCGACACGAGCTCGAACCTCGGTAGAGCTGGGGCACAGGTCATCGGTAGACCAGACACCAACACGCAAGGCCGATACAGGTTTGGCCAGCACCGAAAGGTGGAACGAGATACCGGCTGCGTCAAGTTCATCCGGCTCCGCCACCAGGCGCATCACCAGCTCCAGATCGGCGGCGGAGCGCGCCAGTGGGCCGACCACCGAAATGTCCACCGGCGCGCGTGTGGCGCGCAGGCTGTGCCCGCGCATGGGCACGATGTTCCAGCTGGGCTTGTGGCCGAACACGCCGCAGAAATGCGCCGGGTTGCGGATCGAGCCGCCAATGTCGCTGCCCATCTCCAGACCGGTAAGGCCGGCCGCCAGCGCCGCCGCCGCCCCTCCGGACGAGCCGCCTGGCGTGCGCGTGGTGTCCCAGGGGTTGCCGGTGGCGCCATAGACCTCGTTGTAACTCTGGAAATCGGCCAGGTCCACCGGCACATTGGTTTTGCCAAACACAATGGCGCCCGCCGCCATCAGCCGCTGGATGCACAGCGCGTCGTCCGCCGCGATGTTGTTGCGCATGCCGGACTGGCCCCAGGTGGTGGGCAGGCCCTTGATGTTGAACGACTCCTTTACCGTCATCGGCAGGCCGTGCAGCGCGCCCCAGCTTTCGCCGCGCGCCAGCGCCGCGTCGGCGGCGTCAGCGCGGGCGCGGGCATGGTCGCGCTGCTGGGCGATGATGGCGTTGATCGCCGGGTTGAAGCGGTCCACGCGGGCCAGATACAGCTCCAGCAGTTCGCGGGACGAGATGTGGCGCGACCGGATGTCGCGGACCAGTTCGGACGCAGAGCGGAAAGGCGTGTCTTGCATGGTGAACCTCTGTAAAGCGCCTGGACGTGAAAACTTGCGCAATGCCGCGCCAGGGATGTCCCTGGCGAGGGGCTCAGCGCTCAAGCAAGGCCGTCAGGTCGGCGCAAAGCAGATTGGCGGCTGCCTCGCTGTCTTTGGAGATCGACGTGAAGCTGAAGAAGCCATGGTTCAGCGTGGGGAAGTCACGCAACAGGACTTCAGCGCCGTCGGCTTTCAGCTTGGCGGCGTAGGCCAGATTGTCTTTGTACAAAAAGTCGTACGGGCCGACGCCGATGATGGCCGGGGCCACGCCTTTTAGAGTGGGCGTCAAAATCGGCGAAGCCTTCGGGTCTTGGCCCACAGCATCCGCGTTGGGGCCAAGGTAGGCTTGCTCCGGCAGGCCTTTGCCTGCCAGCAGCACGGCCGGGTAAATCAGCAGTTGCGCCTTGAGGGCAATACCGGCATCGCGGCACAACACCGCCACCACGGCGGCAAAGTTGCCGCCGGCGCTGTCGCCCGCCACGGCCAGCGGCTTGCCAGCGCCGCCGAGTTCACTGCGGCGCGTGTTGGCCCACTGTGTGGCCGCAAAAGCGTCGTCCACGCCCTTGGGGAACGGATCTTCCGGCGCCAGGCGATAGTCCACGCTCACCACCACCGACTGCGTGTTGTTGGCCAGGCGTACGGCATGCCCCCAGTGGGAGTCGATGTCGCCCAGCACCCAGCCACCACCGTGGAAAAACACCAGGGTGGCGATGGGCTGGCCTTCAACGGGCCAGACGATGCGGATGGGGATGGGACCGTGGGGACCGTCAATCGTCTTGTTCTCCGCCTTGCCCGCAGGCAATTTGGGCGTGGGGTACAAAAAGGCGCGGATGTTGCGCGCCCGCTCACGGCTGGCGGGACCGCCGCCAGGTCCCAGGCAGCCTTCATAAAGGTCGGGAACGCCTGCCGCCTTCCAGCGGGCGGCCACCTCGACCAATGCAGGATCCAGTGGTTGTGACATTATTTTGCAGGCTCCATGTTGATGAGGTCGATTTCCAGCTCAGCGCCCAGCTTGGGCATCTTCAAGCGCTGGAGCATGAAATATACCGTGTGCGCAGCGCAAGATAGGCCCAGCATGGTTTTCCGCAAGGCGTTGCTGACACCCCGCCAGCGGAGCCTGTACCATTTGTTTTTTTGAAAGACCCGACATGAGCGTTTACGACAAACTCACCGCCCTGGGCGTCACCCTGCCCCCGGTTTCCACCCCCGCCGCTGCCTATGTGCCTTTTGTGCAAACCGGCAATCTGGTGTTCTTGAGCGGCCACATCGCCAAAAAAGACGGCAAGCCCTGGGTTGGCAAACTCGGCAAGGACATCTTCACCGAAGAGGGCAAACGCGCCGCGCGCGCAGTGGCGGTGGATCTGCTGGGCACGCTGCAGGCTGCCATTGGCGACCTGAACCGCGTCAAACGCATCGTGAAGTTGATGTCTTTGGTGAACTCAACGCCCGACTTCACCGAGCAGCATCTGGTCACCAATGGCGCCAGCCAGCTGATCGCCGAAATCTTTGGAGATAAAGGCGCCCACGCCCGCAGCGCCTTTGGCATCGCGCAGATCCCCATGGGAGCCTGCGTGGAAATCGAAATGATCGTGGAGGTGGGCTGAACGCGCCGGTTTGGATGATTCAATAATTAACATGGGTGTTAATTATTGACTGAAATTCAAATTATTTTCGTGTTTTTTGAATTTTGTATAAATTTATACTATTTTTAGAGCATTTTATCATCTATTTTAATAGCAATAATTTGAACATCTACGTGACTTAATGTCGCAAATATTTCATAAATTATGATTTCAATAATTTAATTACAATTTGCCCCGATTCACCCGGCGACACCGCCAGGCGCTGCGCCGCTGACACGCGCGCCGGGGCAATCTCCGCCAGCGGCAATACGACAAAGCCGCGCTCCCACAGGCGCGGGTGCGGAATCGTCAATTCCGGCGAATCGAGCAGCAAGTCGCCATACAGCAGGATGTCCAGATCCAGCGTGCGCGGCGCGTTGCGGTAGGGTCGCTGGCGGCCAGCCTGCAACTCCAGTTGTTGAAGTTCGCGCAGAAGTTGGAGCGGTGCCAGAGCGGTGCCGATTTCAACCACGGCGTTGATGTAGTCGTCTCCGCTTGAATCCACCGGTGCCGTGCGGTACAGGGACGACCGGCGCACCAGGCGGGTCTGCGGCAAGCGGGCGATCTGGCCGATGGCCTGTTCAACGGCGGCCCGGGCGTCGCCCAGATTGGCGCCCAGCCCGATGAAGGCCTCAGTTCGCGCCACCACCCGCGTCACCGCTGTTTTTATCTCCCGGGTTGCCACCCGCGTTGCCCCCCGAGCGACGGCGGCGGCGACGGCGTTTGGGGGCGTCGCCGCTGGCGGGCTCCGGG
>JANNEZ010000049.1:0-3960 GCA_031379255.1 Rhodoferax sp.
CAACTACTGGCGCGACAAATCGCCATCGCCCGACGGTTATTCACTCGCGCCTGAAACACGCGCCCTGGCCGAGGTTTACGCCACGATGGTGTTTTTCCACGAGACCGAGGCCGACGAATTCACCTTCCCCAAAGCCGCCTATGCCGCCTGGCTCGTCTGGTACGAAACTACCCCCGACACGCCATGTATAGCGATCTGTTCGACCAGCCAGGGCGACCCGACATGCAAAGGCTGCGGCCGCAGTTTCGAAGAGGTCCAGCGCTGGACCGAAATGCGCCCGGCTGAAAAACGCCAGACCTGGCGGCGCATCACGATGCAGGGCACGGCCTGGCGCTTCAACAAATACGCCGAGCGGGCGGCCGAGCGGGTAGCCGCGGCGCGTCTGCAGCAGGGCACGATGGCACCGTGAGGGGTGAACCGGCGGATGCGGTCAGCTCTACGTCGTTAAAAAATCGCTTTCGCTACAAAATTAATAGCTAACTATCGATGTAGTCCGTGACTTGATCGCCAAAAATGTTTAAATTTTCTGGAAAATTGCTGTTTTGCAGCCGATAATTAACACCCATGTTAATTAGTCTCAAAAACCAACACAATTGTTAACTTTCAGGTTAATAACGTTTCGAAGCCGGCCCTGACGGCCTACTTCCAGCGCAGCGGCTCAATTTCCACATTGCGCGCGCCATCGCCCAGCATCAGCGCGCCTTCCTGAACTGTCGCCTGCAACTGCATGCTGCGCTGCGCCAGTGCGATGAGCGCCTGCGAGGAGGCGGCGGGCACGCGCCAGACACTCAGGTTCTGCGGGCGGCTGAGTTTGGCTTGCATGGTTTTCCACCAAATGTCGGCGCTGGCGCTGAAGCAGTACAGCGCAACCTCGTCGGCCTTGCCGCAGGCCTTGATCAGTGGCTTGTCTTCAGGCTGGCCGACTTCGATCCACAGGCGCGTGCGGCCAGTGAAATCGACCAGCGACACGTCCGGCTCGTCCACGTTCGAGAGGCCGGCGCCGAAACCCAGGGTGCCGTCGCCGCCGCAGACCGACTGCAGTTTGTGCGCCTGCAAGGCCAGCGCCACGAGCCGGATCATCATGCGTTCGTCGGTCTCGCTCGGGTGGCGCGCCAGGGTGAAGGTGTGGTCGGCGTAGTAGCCGTGGTCAATGTCAGCGATTTGCAGGCTGGCTTTGAAAATGGTGGATTTGAGTGCCATTCAGAGTGACAGGACGAACGCATCCATCATTGCAGTATCAAATTCACGGGCGAGGGGCCAAAGGTCTGTGCGTTGACTGAGACAAGAGTCGCCGTACCTGAGGCTGTGACGCGGTATCGGTCTTCTTCAATGGCGGTCACCACACCGGTCGTCCCAATGACGGTGGTTTTCAGGTTGAAAATGACGGAACTGGTGGTGTCGGCTTCAACGGTGTAGGTCAATACGGATTGACCGGCGGATACGGCTTTTGTGCTGTTGGTGTAAACCAGAATTGTTCCAAAGGTACCGGAGTCACCGGTTGTCACTGTCGCCGGAATCGAGGGTGTTGCGGCGAAAACCCCATAGGCACTGCTGCTGGCGAGTGACCCGAGTGGTGTGTAGTTGGCGTCAAAATAGTTGGTGCTTGACGACAACGCCGCGTTGGGTACGCAGCCGGTGAACGTCAAATTCGTCGTTTGCAGGTGCGAAATACGACCCGGCACGCCTTCAAACGTGACGCCACTGGTTGGCAAGGTTTGAGACAAGATGGCGGTGCCGCCACACGTCCCGGAGATGGTGAAAGTCTTCTGAAAACTGCTCGCATTGAGCGCGTTGAAAGCCGTGCGGAACGAGACCGTTGCCGTCGCAACGGCGGGCGCTGGACCGCCGCCACCGCCTCCGCCGCAGGCGGCCAGAAAGCTTGCACAAACCATCGCGATGAACAAATACAGGAGACGCATGGTGGTCCTTCTTGTGAAATTCAAAATGGGATATCGCCCGAGAACGATGGGCGGCTCGGCCTAGTTTACGTGGCGGAAAAGCGAACTACTGAAGTGTTTGACCGAGATTTTTCTTCAGAGAAATTTCGTTGATTATAAACTTAAAAGATTTTTAGTCTAAATTATATGCAAAATTGCTACTAATAAAATTGCAATAAATCACCATAATTCGTGACTTTAGTACGTTTATTGTTCAGGAAGTTTAACTCTATACTCTTTTTGCAAGAATTTCAGCCAATCCGGTGTAACTCCCAGGCGTCATCGCCAGCAATCGGTCTTTGTCGGCTGGCGGAATGGCCAGGTTGCTGATGAAGCCCTGCATCAGTTCCCGCGTCATGGCCGCGCCGCGGGTGAAGGTTTTGAGCTGCTCATAGGGCTCGGGCAGGCCGTGGCGGCGCATCACCGTTTGAATCGGTTCGGCAAGCACTTCCCAAGCGGCGTCGAGGTCTTCGGCGATGGCTTTTTCATTGATCTCGAGTTTGTTCAGGCCGGTCAGCAGCGACTGGTAGGCCAGCACGGCGTAACCCAGGGCCACGCCCATGTTGCGCAGCACGGTGCTGTCGGTCAGGTCGCGCTGCCAGCGGGAGATCGGCAGTTTTTCGCTCAGATGGCGCAAGAGCGCGTTGGCCAGACCGAGGTTGCCTTCGGCATTTTCAAAATCAATTGGGTTGACTTTGTGCGGCATGGTGGAGGAGCCGACTTCACCGGCTTTGAGCTTCTGCTTGAAGTAGCCCAAGGAGACGTAGCCCCAAACGTCGCGGCTCCAGTCGATCAGAATGGTGTCGGCCCGCGCCACGGCGTCAAACAGTTCGGCCATGTAGTCGTGCGGCTCGATCTGGATGCTGTACGGCTGGAACGCGAGGCCCAGGCCCCGGGGTTCTTCGGTTTCCACGACACGCCGGGAGAACGCCTCCCAGTCGAAGTCTGGCCAGGCCGAGAGGTGGGCGTTGTAGTTGCCCACCGCGCCGTTCATTTTGGCCAGCAGTGGCACGGCGGCGATCTTGTCGCGCGCGCCTTGCAGGCGCACCACGACGTTGGCGATCTCTTTGCCCACCGTGGTCGGGCTGGCGGTCTGGCCGTGGGTGCGGCTGAGCATCGGCACGGCAGCGAAGGTATGGGCCATCTGACGCAGTTTGGCGACGACGGCATCCAGCGCCGGCAGCAAAGCCTGGTCGCGGGCGCCTTTGAGTTGCAGCGCGTGACTGGTGTTGTTGATGTCTTCGCTGGTGCAGGCGAAGTGTACAAATTCGGCCACCCGCAGCAGCTCGGGGCGGGCTTCGAACTTGGACTTGATCCAGTATTCGACCGCCTTGACGTCGTGGTTGGTGGTTTTCTCAATCTCCTTGATGGTCAGTGCGTCGGCCTCGCTGAAATTTTTGACGAGTCCGTGCAAGTAAGTACGCGCTCCACCTGTGAGTGGCTTGAATTCAACAAAACCGGCGTCACTCAAAGCAATCAGCCAGGCCACTTCAACCTGCACGCGGCGGTGCATATAGCCTTGTTCGCTCATGAGAGGGCGCAATGCCGCAAGTTTGGCGGCGTAGCGGCCGTCCAGGGGAGAAATCGCGGAAATGGAGGAAAAAGACATCCGGCAATTGTAGGTTCCACCCCCGTTTGCCCTGCGTTATTCAGAAGCCCATGTTTTTGCGCCGGGCCGCCCCAAGCAAAAATGCGGCCCCCTCGGGGGGCAGCGACCCGCGAAGCGGTGGAGCGTGGGGGCCAATTTCCCGCAGGGCCGCCCCAAGGAAAATTAGCCCCCTCGGGGGGCAGAGAGCCACACGAAGTGGGCGAACGTGGGGGTCTAAGGCCCTGCGTGGGGGCCATGTCTGGCTAGAATGGCCGACTCCCCATCTCCCTTTGTCCCATGAAATTAATCGGCGCCATCACCAGTCCCTACGTTCGCAAAGTGCGGATCGTCATGGCCGAGAAAAAGCTGGACTACAGTTTTGTCCAGGAGAACGTCTGGTCTGCCGACACCCAGATCACCCAGTCGAACCCGCTG
>JANNEZ010000136.1:0-1854 GCA_031379255.1 Rhodoferax sp.
CCGCATGGGCGCCCACGAGGGTGGTTATTTCCGCCACACACTGTTCAGACGGGTTCTGCCAGTTGCCATTTTTGACAAAGGCCGCTGTCGGTGTGCTGCTGGAATTCAATGCCACATGGGTGCGCCCCTCACGCATGCGCAGCACGGTTTCCTTGGCCACCGCCACAATTGGGTCGCAGCCAATCACCAGGTCTGCCGCCGCCATCGCCACCCGGGTGGTGCGGATGTCGCTCTGCTGGTTGCCGATGAGGACGTAACTCCAGGTTGCGCCGCCCTTTTGCGCAAGCCCGCCCGCATCCTGGGTGACGATGCCTTTGCCTTCGATATGCGCGGCCATGCCCAGCAACTGGCCGATGGTGATGACGCCCGTGCCGCCAACGCCGCACACCACCATGCCCCACACGGCGCCTGCCGAATCTTCGGGACTGCGCGCGAAAACCGGTTCAGGCAAAGCGCCCAGCTCAAAGGGCGAGGGCACACCGCTCTCGGCTTTGGGCGCGGACTTCTTCTTGAAGGTGCCGCCTTCCACCGTAACAAAACTCGGGCAAAACCCCTTCACGCACGACATATCCTTGTTGCAGGTGCTCTGGTTGATCTGGCGTTTGCGGCCAAATTCCGTTTCCAGCGGCTCCACGCTCAGGCAATTGCTCTGCACGCCGCAGTCGCCGCAACCTTCACACACCAGCTCGTTGATCACCACACGTTTGGCGGGGTCGACCAGGGTGCCGCGTTTGCGGCGGCGGCGTTTCTCGGTGGCGCAGGTCTGGTCGTAAATGATGACGGTACAGCCTTTGATCTCGCGGAATTCGCGCTGGGTGGCGTCGAGTTCCTCGCGGTGTCGCACCGTCACACCGTCGGCCAACGCGACACCGTCGTATTTTTCCGGCTCATCTGTGACCACCACGATTTTTGCAGCGCCCTCGGCCTTCATCGACATCGCAATTTGCACCACCGAATGCCCCTCGGGCCGCTCGCCGACCTGCTGGCCACCGGTCATGGCCACCGCGTCGTTGTAGAGAATTTTGTAAGTGATGTTGACACCTGCGGCAATCGACTGGCGCACCGCCAGCAGGCCGCTGTGGAAATACGTGCCGTCACCGAGATTGGCAAAGATATGCTGGTCGTGGCTGAACGGCTGCTGGCCTACCCAGGGCACACCCTCGCCGCCCATCTGGGTGAAGCCTTCGGTGCTGCGGTCCATCCACACGGCCATGAAGTGGCAACCGATGCCGGCCATCGCACGCGAGCCTTCGGGCACTTTGGTGGAAGTGTTGTGCGGGCAACCCGAACAGAACCACGGTTGGCGATCCGCGCCTTGCACACCCTTTGTTTCCAGCTCGATCATCGAGCGTTCCTTGGCATCCAGAATGGCCAGATGCGCGTCGATGCGCGCGGTGGTGTCCCCATCAATGCCGAGTTTCTTCAGGCGCAGCGCGATGGCGCGGGCGATGATGGCGGGCGTCAGGTCGGCATTGGCGCGCAACAGCGTGTTGGCGGTTGGGTTGGGCATCGACCACTCGCCGCCGCTGCCATAAATTCCATTTCCATCGGCTGCGGCGCTTTGCACCTCGTTGAACTTGCCCACCACCACCGGCCGCACATCGGCGCGCCAGCCATAGAGCTCTTCTTTCAGCTGGTATTCAATGACCTGGCGCTTTTCTTCAACCACCAGGATTTCCTGCAGGCCCGTGGCGAACTCGCGCGTCAGCTGCGCCTCCAGAGGCCACACCACGCCCACTTTGTGCAGGCGCACGCCGATGCGCTGGCAGGTGGCGTCGTCCAGCCCCAAATCGAGCAGCGCCTGCCGCGTGTCGTTGTAGGCCTTGCCGCTGGCGATCAGGCCGAAACGGTCGT
>JANNEZ010000167.1:0-6432 GCA_031379255.1 Rhodoferax sp.
GCGCCCGGAGAAATCCTGGGCGTAGTAGGTGAATCCGGTGCTGGCAAATCGCTCACTGGAGCGGCCATCATCGGCCTGCTGGAACCACCAGGGCGCATTGCCAGCGGGCAGATTTTGCTCCAGGGAAAACGCATTGACAACCTCGAATTTGACGCCATGCGGCACATTCGCGGGCGCCAGATCGGCGCTATTTTCCAGGATCCGTTGACATCGCTGAACCCGCTCAACACGGTCGGCCAGCAATTGACCGAAACCATCCTGGCGCATTTGCCGGTTTCGTCCAAAGAGGCGCGCGCCCGAGCCATCAAGTTGCTGCAAGACACCGGAATACCGGCGCCGGAGCAACGCATCGACCACTATCCCCACCAGTTCTCCGGCGGGATGCGCCAGCGTGTCGTGATCGCATTGGCCCTTGCCGCCGAGCCCAAACTCATCGTTGCCGACGAGCCGACGACCGCGCTGGACGTATCGATCCAGGCGCAAATCATCTCGCTCCTGAAGAAAATCTGCAAAGACCACGGCGCGGCCGTCATGCTGATCACCCACGACATGGGCGTGATCGCCGAAACCTGCGACCGGGTTGCCGTCATGTATGCCGGGCGCATTGTCGAGATCGGTCCGGTGCATGAAGTCATCAACCACCCGGCGCATCCCTATACAGTCGGCCTGATGGGCGCCATACCTGACATCACCCAGGATCGGGAACAATTGAGCCAGATCGACGGCGCCATGCCGCGCCTGAACGCGATTCCCCCTGGCTGCGCGTTCAACCCGCGTTGCCCCCATACCCATGACCGCTGTTTGACTGAACGGCCCGATCTCCTGGCTGCGGGGCCGACAAGAGCCGCCTGCTGGCTGCATCAAGAGGTGGCGGCATGACGGCTCTGGTTCAAGCCAATGATCTTGCGATGACCTTCGATGTCTCGCCGCCCTGGCTCAACCGGGTGCTCGAGCGCAAACCACGCCTGAATTTACGCGCTGTCGATGGCGTGAGTTTCGACATTGAAAAAGGCAAGACACTGGCACTGGTGGGCGAGTCCGGCTGCGGCAAGAGCACCGTGGCGCGTCTGCTGGTGGGCTTGTATGAGCCCACCCGGGGCAATTTCAAATTCGACGGGCAAGACGCCCATGCCACTTACCACTCCCCGGATGGCCTCAAGCTTCGCCGCCGGATCCAGATGATTTTCCAGGACCCGTATGCGTCGCTGAACCCGCGTTGGATCGTGCAGGATATCGTGGGCGAGCCGCTCACGGAGCACGGCCTCATTTCGGACGAAACCGAACTCAAAAAACGGGTTGGCGAATTGCTGGAGTCCGTCGGCCTGAGCCGTCTGGACGCCGTCAAATACCCGCACCAGTTCTCGGGTGGCCAACGCCAGCGCATCTCCATCGCCCGCGCCCTGGCGACCCAACCTGAATTTCTGGTGTGTGACGAACCCACCTCCGCGCTGGATGTAAGTGTGCAGGCGCAGGTGCTCAACATCATGAAGGACCTGCAGCGCAGGCTCGGGCTCACTTATCTGTTCATCTCGCACAACCTGGCCGTGGTGCGCCATGTAAGCGACCAGGTCGGCGTGATGTATCTGGGCCGCTTGGTGGAACTGGCGGACAAGCAGACACTTTTCGCCAGTCCGCGCCATCCCTACACCCGCATGCTGCTGGACGCCATCCCCAAAATGCACGATGTGGGCCGCGCGCGCACGCCAGTGCAAGGCGAGGTGCCCAACCCGCTTGATCCTCCACCGGGCTGCGCGTTCAACCCACGTTGTCCGCACGTGAACGAACGCTGCCGCACGGAGCGGCCAGTGCTCAAGAACATCGGTGGCATCCGGATTGCCTGCCACGCGGTGGAAGAGGGCCGCCTGTAGGTTTTTGCCTCCGGCCTGCGCAGGGCGTTTTGGGCTTGTCTTAAGATGGCCCTCATGACCTTCCTCGCAAAACTTGCATCCTTCAAAGACCAGACCGCCCGGGTTTGGGCTTTGTCCCTGCCCTATTTCAAATCCGGCGAAAAGTGGAAAGCGCGGGGGCTTCTGGCGGCCATCATCGCGCTGAACCTCGGCTCGGTCTTCATGCTGGTCCAGATCAACGACTGGAACCGCCTGTTTTACGACGCGCTGCAAAACAAGGACGCCGCCGAGTTCTGGTTGCAAATGGGGAGCTTCACCTACCTGGCGTTCTGATTCATCGTCATTGCGGTCTACAAGTTTTACCTCACCCAGTTGCTGGACATGCGCTGGCGCGCCTGGATGACCTCACACTATCTTGAGCGCTGGTTGTCGAATCAGGCCTTTTACCGGATGGAACTGGCGCGATTCACCGGCACCCGCAGCGAAGGGACGTCGGGCAAGGATCAAGCCACCCCGGACAACCCGGACCAGCGGATTCAGGAAGACATCAACCAGTTCACCAGCTACACCGTGTCGTTGACGATGGGCCTGCTCAACGCCCTGGTCACGCTGGTGAGTTTTGTCGGCATTTTGTGGAGTTTGTCCGGCAATTTCGCGTTTGATGTGGCGGGCGCCACCATCGACATCCCCGGTTTCATGGTCTGGGCCGCCGTGTTGTATTGTGTGGTCGGCAGCTACATCAGCCACGCCATCGGCCGGCCGTTGTCTCGGCTCAATTTCCAGCAGCAGCAGCTGGAAGCCGATTTCCGGCACCACATGGTGCGCGTGCGCGAATACAGTGAATCCATCGCGCTGGATCGCGGCGAGAAGGTCGAACGCACCCAGCTTGACCTGCGCTTCTCGAAAGTCCTGGCCAACTACCTGCAACTGCTCAAGACGCAAAAAAACCTCACTTGGTTCACCGTGGGTTTTGGCCAGGCTGCCGTGGTGTTTCCGTTTGTCGTGGCGGCGCCGCGCTTTTTCAGCGGCGCGATTCAACTGGGCCAACTGATGCAAATTTCAAGCGCCTTTGGACGGGTGCAGGACTCCCTGAGCTGGTTTGTCGACAACTACAGCACCCTGGCGACCTGGCGCGCCACCACCGACCGTTTGACCAGTTTTGAAGAAAGTTTCAAGGCGCTGGTCCGCGCCAATCAGGCTGCGCCGGTTGAAGAGTCGGCGTCGCTGGACATTCAGAATTTGACGCTGTCCCTGCCGACGGGCAAGGTCCTGCTGCAGGATGCCAACCTGCGCGCCGTGGCCGGCGACCGCATATTGCTGCAGGGCCCCTCTGGCAGTGGCAAATCCACCTTGTTTCGCGCCATTGCCGGCATCTGGCCGTTTTCCACCGGTCATATAGCCAAACCGGCCTCGGCTATGTTCATTCCGCAGCGCCCGTATTTCCCCAATGGGCCTTTGCGGGATGCCCTGGCCTACCCGGAGCCGGCCAGCGCCTACAGCGACACGCAACTCGACCAGGCGCTGCACGAGGCGCTGTTGCCGCAACTGGCCGGCCAGCTCGACAAATCCGACGCCTGGGGTCAAAAACTCTCCGGCGGTGAACAGCAACGCCTGGCCATTGCAAGGGTATTTCTGAAAACCCCAATTTGGGTATTTTCTGACGAAGCCACAAGCGCCTTGGACGTCGAAACCGAAGAAACCTTGTATAAACGAATGCTAAGTCTCGTAAATAAAGCACATGGCGCTATAATATCAATAGCACATCGACCGTCCGTCGCCGCTTTTCACGACATCACCTGGACGCTGGAGCGGCTGCCCCAGGGTGCATCGGCGCGGTACCAGGTTCGCTCAGGCAGCGCCCGCTGACGGCATCGAAGTTTGTCTGAATTTTTCGTAGCCGCGGGCACGCAGCTCGCAGGCCGGGCAGGTGCCACAACCATACCCCCAGGCGTGGCGATGCGCGCGGTCGCCCAGGTAACAGGTGTGGGTGTGTTCAATGATGAGGTTCACCAGCGCCTCGCCGCCCTTTGGCGAGCCGGACAGTTTTCCGTATGTTTCGCCGAGTGATTCAGCCAACTGCCAGGTCGCCGCCTTGTCGATCCACATCAAGGGCGTTTCGATCAAATACCGCTTGTCCATGCCCAACGACAAAGCCAGTTGCATCGCCTTCATGGTGTCGTCGCGGCAATCGGGGTAACCGGAAAAATCAGTCTCACAGACACCGGTGACGATGACCTGCAGGCCGCGCCGGTAAGCCACCGCCGCGGCCAATGTGAGAAACAGCAGATTGCGCCCCGGCACAAAGGTGTTGGGCAGGCCGCTTTGCTCCATCTGGAAGGCGGTGTCGCGCGTGAGCGAGGTTTCGCTGACTTTCCCGAGCACTTCAAGGTCCAGCAGGTGGTCTTCACCCAGCTTGTTGGACCAGCGCGCAAACCGCAGCCGCAGCTCGCGCAACACGTTCAGGCGCGATTCCAGCTCAATGTGGTGGCGCTGCCGGTAATCAAACGCGATGGTTTCCACGCGCTCATATTTGGAGAGCGCCAGCGCCAGGCAGGTGGTGGAGTCCTGCCCGCCAGAGAACAAAACCAGAGCGGTCGTGTGCATCAGCGATGAGTGTATGCCTGTGCCTAAATCGTCACGCCGCCGTCGATCACAATGCTCTGCCCAG
Organism: Rhodoferax sp.; assembly: GCA_031379255.1. Taxonomy (GTDB): domain Bacteria; phylum Pseudomonadota; class Gammaproteobacteria; order Burkholderiales; family Burkholderiaceae_C; genus JANYCG01. Next base: position 4,516 of record JANNEZ010000167.1, read on the forward strand.
TAATGAAAGTGCCGGCCTGCGAAGCCAGAAAAACCGCAGCCCCGGCGATCTCATCCGGCTCGCCAATCCGTCGCAAGGGGGTGGTGGCGGTGCGTTTTTTCAGCATCTCGGCGTCTTCCCACAAAGCTTTGGCGAAGTCGGTCTTGATCAGCCCCGGCGCGATGCAGTTCACGCGGATATTGTGCGGGCCAAACTCGTGCGCCAGATTGCGCGCGAGTTGCATGTCAGCCGCCTTGCTGATGCCATAGGCGCCAATCACCGGCGTGCCGCGCAGGCCGCCAATGCTGCTGACGATGATGATCGCGCCATCTTTGCGCGCGATCATCTGCGGCGCCACAAAATTGACCAGCCAGTGGTTCGACAGGATGTTGTTGTCCAGAATCTTGCGGAACTGGTCGTCTTCAATCCCCGCCATCGGGCCGTAATAGGGGTTGCTGGCGGCGTTGCACACCAAAACGTCGATCTTGCCCAATTTTTCATTGGCCACGTCCACCAGATTTTTCAACTGCTCCTTGCTGGAGATGTTGGCCGCCACAGCAATGGCCGCGCCCGCGCCGTACCGGGCATTCAGGGCCGCTGCCAGCTCGTCGCACGGCCCCTGTTTGCGCGAAGAGATCACCACCTTCGCGCCGTGCTCGGCCATGCGTTCGGCAATCGCCTTGCCGATGCCTTTGGATGAACCGGTGATGACGGCGACTTTGCCTTCAAGTGAAAACAATGACACAGGCGACTCCTCAAACTTTTGCGGATGATTTTTCAGAAGCCGTGTCGCGTCCTTTTTCCACCCCATAACGCCCATACTCAAGCCGCGCGATGGTGCGGTTGTGCACCTCGTCCGGCCCGTCGGCCAGGCGCATCGTGCGCATGCTCGCGTAAGCGCGCGCCAGGCCCGCGTCGCTGCTCACACCCGCTGCCCCGAAGGCCTGGATCGCATGATCGATGATGCGCAGCGCCGCCAGGGGCGCGGCGACCTTGATCATGGCGATTTCGGCGCGGGCATGCCGGTTGCCCAGTTTGTCCATCAGGTCTGCCGTTTTGAGCGTGAGCAGGCGCGTCATTTCAATATCGATGCGCGCTTCGGCCACCCGTTGCTCCCACACTGATTGCTCCGAAATGCGTTTGCCAAAGGCCACACGCGATTGCAGGCGTTTGACCATTTTTTCAAGCGCCACTTCTGCCACACCAATGGTTCTCATGCAGTGGTGAATGCGCCCAGGCCCGAGGCGCCCTTGCGCGATCTCAAAACCCCGGCCTTCACCCAACAACAGGTTCGCCACCGGCACGCGCACGTTTTTCAGCACCACTTCGGCATGGCCGTGCGGCGCATCGTCGTAGCCAAACACTGGCAACATGCGCACGATCTCGATCCCGGGTGAGTCCAGCGGCACCAGCACCTGCGACTGCTGGGAGTGCTTCGGCGCTTCCGGGTTGGTTTTACCCATCAGGATGGCAATCTTGCAGCGCGGGTCGCCGACACCGCTGGACCACCACTTGGTGCCGTTGATCACGTAGTGGTCACCATCGCGTTCAATGCGTGTCGCGATGTTGGTGGCGTCGCTTGAGGCCACATCCGGCTCGGTCATCAGAAACGCCGAGCGGATTTCTCCTGCCAACAGGGGCAGCAGCCATTTCTTTTTGTGCTCCTCCGAACCATAACGCGCAAACACTTCCATGTTGCCGGTATCCGGAGCCGAGCAGTTGAACACCTCAGAGCCGAATTTGACGCGCCCCATCTCCTCCGCGCAGACGGCGTATTCCAGATTGGTCAGGCCTGCGCCCTGGTAGGGGCTGTCTTCGTGCCCTGAATCCTTGGGCAAAAACAAGTTCCACAGGCCTTCTGTTTTGGCTTTGGCCTTCAGCTCTTCGACGATGGGCACCACCTGCCAGGGGTTGTCGCCAAAGGCCTTCATCTGCGCG
>JANNEZ010000209.1:0-5836 GCA_031379255.1 Rhodoferax sp.
CGACGCCATCACGATGTTTTGCGCTTGCGCAGATGAAAAACTGGCCGTGATCGCTGCTAAAACGGCAGCTGAAGCGGCGTGTTTTGCGAGACTCAACGGCTTAAATGACTTGAAATACCTCATGACAACTCTCCTTTTACAAAAAAATGCGCAGCCGGGTAGCTGTCTTGCAACAGGCTGCCTTCAAAAAACTGTGCCACCGGCAGATCCGCCAACACGCGGCCTTTTTCCAGATAAATCACGCGCGAGGCGAGGCGCTTGACCTGGCCCAGGTTGTGGCTGGCAAACAGCACCGTCATGTCGGACGTCAACTCGGCCAGCAGCGCTTCAACCTCACGTTTGGCGTGCGGGTCCAGGCTGGCGGTGGGTTCATCCAGCAGCAATACCTCGGGCGCCAGCACCCAGGCGCGCGCCAGCGCCAGGCGTTGTTGTTGTCCGCCCGACAGGGTTTTGGCATTGCGCCCGGCCAGGTCGGCCAGGCCGACGCGCTGCAAGGCTGTTGCGGCGCGGGTTTTGGCGTCTTGCCAACGCTCGCCACGAATCCACAATCCCAGCGCGACGTTGTTCAGGCAACTCGTGCGCAGCATGTAGGGGCGCTGGAACAACATGGCCTGGCGTTTCTTCATCGGCTGCTTGGTGTCCCCGGCGCTGGGTGCCACCAGGCCGTGGATCAGCCGCAGCAAGGTGCTTTTGCCGCTGCCGTTGCTGCCCACCAGGGCGACACGTTCGCCCGCATGAATGGCCAGGTTCACATCGCGCAAGGCCGTCACAGCGCCAAAACGCACCTCGACGCTGCGAAAAGCGCAAACCAGCGGCGGGGTGATGAGGCTTTCGCGCTTCACGCAGCCTGCCCGGTCGCCGCCATGGGCTGCGTCGCAACCGGCGCGCCCCCTTCAAGCCCCTCGCGCCAGCGTTTCACCAGGCCAATCAGCGCGTTGAGCAGCAACACCACGGCCAGCAGGATCAGCCCCAGCGCCAGCGCCAGCGGCAAGTCGCCCTTGCTGGTCTCCAGCGCGATGGCGGTGGTCATCACGCGGGTGAAGCCGTCGATGTTGCCGCCGACAATCATCACCGCGCCGACTTCCGAGATGGCCCGGCCAAAAGAGGCGATCAACACTGTGAGCAGGGCGTAACGCTCGTCCCAGGCCAGGATGCAGCTGCGCAAAAGGGGACCCGCGCCGAGCGACGCGATCTGCTCGCCATGCCGGTTTTGCGCGTCTTCCACACATTGGCGGGTGAGTGCGGTGACCACGGGCAGCACCAAAATGGCTTGCGCCAGCACCATCGCCTTGAAGCTGAACAGCCAGCCCAAAAATCCGAGCGGCCCGGTGCGTGACAGCAGCAGGTACACCACGAGGCCGACCACCACCGAAGGCACGGCCAGCAAGGTGTTGAGCACGGCCAGCACAGCGCCGCGCCCGGCAAAACGGGTGCCGCCGATCCAGGCGCCCAACCCCAGGCCAAACACGCAAGCCAACGCGCAGGCGCTGGCGCTGACCGCGAGGGAACGCCCGACGATGGCCAGCAGGCCACTATCAAGGGAAGTGATGAGCGCCAGCGCTGTCGCCGCGCTTTCAGTGAAGGTCGTCATGTCTTCGGGTATCGTAGGCAGTTGTCCATTTCCCTACCATAGGCATTCATTTGCATAGGCTGCTTTTCAACTACGCCCTGGTGAGTCAAGGCCAGGCAGATCGTGCCGACTTGCTGGGCGGTCTGGCGCTGGTACGCAACCCCCTGATTGACCTGCTCGGCGCGGTGGCGCAGACCGGCTCGATTTCGGCCGCCGCACGGCGCCTGGATCTGTCCTACCGCCATGTCTGGGGCGAACTCAAGCGCTGGGAAGAGGTGTTGGGGCACGAGATCATCGTCTGGGAGAAGGGCAAATCCGCCAAGCTGACGGAGTTCGCCAGCAAACTCCTGTGGGCCGAAGCGCAGGCGCAGGCCCGGCTGGCGCCGCAGATCGAAGCTTTGCGCAATGATCTGGAGCGCACCTTCGCGGTGGCTTTTGACGATGCCGCGCACGTGGTCACGCTCTACGCCAGCCACGACGAGGCGCTGCTCGCCCTTCGCGAACACGCCTTGCACCTGGACAAAGGCGCTTTGCACCTGGACATCCGTTTCACAGGCAGTGTTGACGCCATCCGAGCGCTCAATGAGGGCCGTTGTGAGATGGCCGGCTTCCACACCCTTCACCAGCCGGCGCCCGGCTCCCTGGCACAGCGCACCTACAAGCCGCTGCTGCAGCCGGGGCGGCACAAAATCATCGGTTTTGCGCGCCGAGCGCAGGGGCTGATGGTCGCGCCCGGCAACCCTTTGGGCATCGCCGGTTTGCCGGACGTGATCCGGCTGGAGGCGCGTTTTGCGAACCGCGCTTTAGGCACCGGCACCCGCGTATTGCTGGACGGGTTGTTGGCGGAGGGCGGGCTGCGCCCCCTACAAATCCGGGGGTACAACCACCATGAGCCCTCGCACACAGCCGTGGCGCAGGCTGTGGCCGGTGGCTTTGCCGACGTCGGGCTGGGCATTGAGGCAGCGGCGCGCGCCAGGGGACTGGGTTTTGTGGCGTTGGCGCAGGAACACTACCACCTCGTATGTCTCAAGGATGCGCTGGAGCAGCCGCCGGTGGCAGCTTTGCGGCACCTGTTGCGGTCAAGCGCCTGGCGGGACGTCATCAACCGGATCCCCGGCTACGAAAGCGAGAGCGGCAGCAGCGGCGAGGTGCTGGCCTTGAGCGAAGTGCTGCCGTGGTGGCGCTTCAAAACCAAAAAACCGGCAAGATGACTGCCAACCAGCAGGTGTCAGCTGGCAGGAATTTTCTTTCGCGGGGGTTCAGATGCCGCAACTGCGGAATCCGCAAAACAAACCATCCTGGTCGGGCGCCGCGAAGTGGCGAAAACGCGGCGAGCGCACGCGACTTGATGTGGCAAACGACGCGCCACGCAGAACCTTGTGGCTGCCAAAGGCCGCTTGTGAATAGGCGGCCCAGGGTCCGGGCTTGAAACCGGGGTGGGGCCTGAAGGTGCTGGCGGTCCATTCCCACACGTCACCCCAATGGAAACCCCGGCGCAGCGCCACGTGCGCCGCCACCTCCCACTCGACCTCGGCGGGCAGCCTTCGCCCGGCCCAACGCGTCCAGGCATCGGCCTCGAACCAGGACACGTGGGTGACACATTGCCCGCCCAACATGCGCCTGGGCTTGCCAAAGCGGGTTTGCATCACCGCGCCGCTGGCCACACCGATCTGGTCGACAAAACGCGGGCCGCGCCGCCCTTCCTGAGCGGCCTTTTGCGCCAGCCATTGCCAGCCATCGGGATGCCACAAGGCCTCTTGGTCATAACCGCCGTCGTCGACAAACTCGACAAACTGCGCCCAGGACACGGCTTGCGCGTCTACCTCGAACTCGGGCACTGGGTCGTCGTAAGCGGGCTGCTCGTTGTCAAAAGCAAAACCCTCGTCTCCCGCGCAGCCGGCGCGCCACCGGGTTGCCGGGATCAACAAAGGCTCGCGTTGCGCGCCAGGGCCGGGCAACTGCACCGGCAGCTCCAGGCCCTGCGCTTGCGCGATCATCAAAAGGTCTTCGTTAAGACGGTCTTCATGGAACAGAGCCAGGCGGAAGAAGTACAGCCCAGGGTCGGTTTCATCGGTTTTCTCCAGCAATTCCAGGGTGGATTCGAGCGTTTCGAGCATGAAGTTGCGGGTCCTCAATGCATCCGGCGCAGCGGCAAGGCCCGCCCCGGCTGCCTGCGCCGCCTCGGGTCCAGCGCGCCAGATGGCGTCGGCCATTGGGTCGATCGAGGCCAGCCGCACCGCCGTCCCATTGCAGTCGGCGCCCAGATTTCGCTGCACGTTGCGGGCAATCCACCACTCCTGAAACCAGGCCACGTGGCCCAGAAGATGCAGGGCCAGCGCGTGGACATCCGGCGATTTTTCAAATTGTGACGCCAGGTGAAGGGCGCGGTTTCGCGTGTCGATCAATGCCAGTGACAGTTGCTCTCTGCCGGCGCTTCGGAAATCGATGGCAGCGCTTGAATTTGAACGGGTAAGCGGCATGAATGCGTCGTGACGGTTTTGAGAGGCAATTTATAAGGGAAACCACTTGCCAAAGCAGTCTAATCTGTTTCTACAATTTCGCCAGCAGCAACGCTCTGGCATCGTGCCTGAAGCGCATGGCATTTTTCCTGAATGGAGATTTCTTTATGGATCGTCGTCTAGTCATCAAGAACGCGGGTATTGCGGGCATCCTGGCCGCAGGGGCTGCGCCCGCCGTTGTGCAGGCCCAGGCCAATGTGCGCTGGCGCCTGACTTCCAGCTTTCCGAAATCGCTAGACACGCTGTTTGGCGTGGCTGACGTATTTGCCAAAAAAGTCAAGGACATGTCGGGCGGCAAGTTCGAGATCACGACCCACGGCCCGGGTGAAATCGTGCCCGCGCTCGGCACCGTCGACGCGATCCAAAACGGCACGGTTGAAGCGGCCAGCACCGCGCCTTACTACTACTTCGGCAAAGACCCGACGTTTGCTCTGGGTTGCGCCATTCCGTTTGGCCTGAACAGCCGCCAGATGACGGCCTGGATGTACGACGGCAATGGCCTGAAACTGATGCGCGAGTTCTATGCTCCGTTCAACATCATCAGCTTCCCGATGGGCAACACCGGCGCGCAAATGGGCGGCTGGTGGCGCAAAGAGATCAAGTCGCTCAAAGACGTCAAAGGTGTGAAATTCCGCACCGGCGGCTTCAGCGGCAAAGTGTTTGAGCGTCTGGGTGGCGTTGCCGCCAACATCCCCGGCGGCGAGATTTACACCGCGCTGGAAAAAGGCACGATTGATGCGGCGGAGTGGGTTGGCCCTTACGACGACCAGAAACTCGGCTTCAACAAGATCGCCAAGTATTACGCCTACCCCGGCTACTGGGAAGGCGGCCCGCAGCTGGATCTGCACGTCAACACCAAGGCCTATGAGGCGCTGTCGAGCGAATACAAGGCGATCATCGAGTCAGCGTCTGCCTTTGCCCACATCGACATGCAGGCCAAATACGATGCCCGCAACGCGGCGTCTTTGAAACAGCTCGTCGCCGGTGGCACCAAGCTGTTCCGCTTCCCCAAAGACTTCATGGACAAAGCTTTCAGTGAATCGATGGCCCTGTACAGTGAGCTGTCTGCCAGCAACCCGGCCTGGAAGAAGGTCTACACTGATTACTCTGCGTTCCGCAAAGATGCCAATCTCTGGTTCCGCTTCACCGAAGCCAGTTTTGACAGCTACATGCAAAGCGCCAAGCTGTAATCATAGTTGCCACCCAATAAGAGTCCCGCTTCGGCGGGATTTTTATTGGGCATTTTTTTGAGCGTCTGCCAAACCTGAATCAGACAGGGGCAGATTCAATCCCCGGTCTGTGTGTGTTATTTCTTCCCCGCCTGATCTTTCTTGAGCGCGTCTTCCACGGCTTTCATCGCTTCATCATTTTCTTTTTCTTCTTTCTTGTCGTCTTCTGCTGCCGGTTTCAGATCGAGATCAGCGCCGCCCGCAGCGGACGCGCCCGACGCGGGCGCAGCCGCTTCTTCAGGCTTGGTTTGGGATTCGGTGAAGCCGCCGCCCATTTTCTGGATGTCGTCGCCGGCTTTCTCGATATCCAGCACCTTCTCCTTGTCCAGAAACACCGTCACCGTCTGCGGGAAGAAGATGACAATCGCCACCAGGATCAGTTGCATGATGATGAACGGAATCGAGCCCAAATAAATATCGCGCGACTCAACTTTGCGGGGCAAAGCGCCGTTCTTGAACAACGTGTCCGAAATGCCGCGCAGATAGAACAAAGCGAAACCGAACGGCGGATGCATGAA
>JANNEZ010000226.1:0-16861 GCA_031379255.1 Rhodoferax sp.
GGCGGCAAATCAGCCTCTCGCACCGTCACTCAGGGCTGCGCAATTGACGCACCGAGCGCATTGCAGCACTGCGGTCAACACAGATGGGACAAATTGCTCCATTGAGCAGGGTCAAATTGTTCTGCCGCCCAGACTCCTAGCCAGAGATTCTTCTTCAGGTGATAGGACAGGATCGTCAGCTCATGAGACGCCATCAGCCTGTCGGTGTACCCGGTACGGCGATCCACATAGCTCAAAAACTGGAGCGGCGAACTGAGCATTTCGGTCATCGCATCGAGCGCGAAAACATCCATGACGAAGGGTGGCGAAATCGTGTCGGTCGCGGGGAACTTCAAGAATTGCCGGGCTTGGAAGCTCAGCGCTGGATAATGATCTGAGATCAGGCAGATTACGTAGATCCGCTTGAGGCTCGTCGGCAGCGTCACAGCGTTGCCGTTGACATCCTTGAAGGAGCGCTTGCCCTCCTCAATCAGCTTTGCGCAGCGATAGGCTTGGTCGCTAGAGTCTTGGATGCTCTTCTTGAAGTCATCTTTGATCTGCAGGTCATTGCCGCGCCGGGCCTCAAGCGTCAGGCGTTTGGACTTCGCCTGCAAGACTAAGGCGCGATTGCCGAACAGCACCAGCACATCGATTTCAGCGAGCTTGGTGCCCTTTGACTCATAGATGTCGATGTTGGCAAGGATGTTCTCCGCACCGAAGACCAGCCGCAGGCGCTCAACGGCGAACTGCTCGATGAAGCCCCCACGGTTCTGCATGGCCGTACTGACATAGGCTTTGTCAGCGCCCATCCAGTAGAACGGCGCTTCATAGAGCGCTTCCACGAGGCTGTAGATGTGGAAGAGCAGGTAACTGCCATCCGGCGTGCGGATGAGCGGATTGGCGTTGGCGATGTTGAAATCGTGTAGCGCTTTGAACTGCTCGTTGAGCGCATCTGCCGAGACGGCAAACGCCGACAGGACCTTGTCAACGATTGCTGGATCGAGGCGACCGTAGTCTGCAACTTCCTGCGATGAAAAGGTATTGCCGGGCAAGAAGGTCCAACTCTCTGGGGGCGTGCCGTGCATGGCCCGAAAGACGTTGATTGCTTTTTCATCCTGCAAACGCGAAACAGCAAAGACGACGGTACGCGCATCGTGGATCGAGAAGCCTTTGTTTTCGATTAGCCACGGGCCATCGTTCGCGTACTTTGCCGGGGAAAAATCTCGGTACTGAAAGCTGTAGGCGGACTCACCGCCATAGAAGATCGGCTCGCGCAGTGCAACGCCGCTCGTGAAAGGATTGCAGCCCTCCTCGGCGATCTTGGCTGGATCAATGTCCTGCCAGAACGAAGCCGACATCGCGTGGTGAATCTCTTCCAGCAATGTTTCTGTAGATTTGATGTATTTTTCAAGAACCTGCGGCGGGGGAAGCGTGTACTCAATCGGGCTCTTGAGCATGAGCCCAATGAGGGTCGATGTCTCGGTGCGAATGAGCCGGCTCTTCGAAAAGAGGTGCTGCATGTCCTCGACCTTCATCTCTCCCGAGTACCGGATCATGTTGTCGCGATGGCAGAGGTAGGAGACGGCGTGGACGTAGCCCGGCAATGCGCAGAGGACAGCTAGTTCATCGAAAATTGCTTGCTCAGATCGCATTGCTGGTCCCCTTCGAATTTATTGAATTCTTTTTACCCCAACTTATTCGCTGATAAGCCCGCGATATTGTGACCTCAGGCCCGATACAGACAAAAACTTAAATTGGGTCGACAACATGAATGATGACTACCCGATACGGGTCATCCGTCAAAGACTGCACCTGGCCCAATTCCGCAATTGCAAAACCCAAGCAGCCCTGAAATAAATTGCCATATGCTTGCGAGTATTCGAGCTGTGGCATGACCCCTTTTCACCCGCTTCCACTTCCAGCCAACCTTCCCCGCGGTCTCATCGCCGTCACAGGCGGTGAACGCTCTGGCAAAACCAGTTTTTTGCGCCGGCTCAGCGGCGATCTGCCTGCCCTGCCTGGTGAAGCGCCGCATCCGGATGCGCAATGGCTTGATTTGCGTTTACTTGGGCAAGACGGCGAAACACCGCAGCAGGTGTGGGATGCGCTTCGGGCGCGCCGCCCGGGCTGGAACGCCGGCTTGCATCAAGACCTGGCCGAGGCCTTGGGTTTGGCGACGCACCTGGACAAAAAGCTGTTCATGCTCTCCACCGGCAGCCGGCGCAAGGTGGCATTGGCCGGATTGCTGGCCTGCGGCGCAACGCTCACTTGCCTGGACCAACCCTTTGCCGCGCTGGATTCCGCGTCAATCAAGGTGGTCAGCGCGTTCCTGTTTGACATGGGCCATCACCCCGCGCGCACTTGGGTGGTGGCTGACTACGAAGCTGACGCCCGCTTGCCGTGGCGGCGGGTGATTTCATTGGATTGACGGGTGATTGGAGTGGAGTGCCATTTATTTTCTGATTTATACCTGTTAAGGTAACATCGGGAATGCCTGAAGCAGAAAAACCGCTGGCGTGGATGGGCAGCAGCAAGAAAGACTTGATGGCCCTGCCAATCGAAGTGCGCAAGTTCTTTGGCCACGCGCTGGACTTCGCGCAACGCGGCGACAAACACGATGCGGCCAAAGTGCTCAAGGGTTTCGGTGGCGCTGGCGTGCTGGAACTTGTGGAAGACGACCAGGACGGGACCTATCGCGCTGTGTACACGGTGAAGTTTGCCGAGGCGCTCGTCAAGGAGTTGCGAAATGAAAAAATCCGCCATTGAAGGCATCGAAATTGAAATGGGGTCAGGCAATGTGTTTGCCGACCTGGGCCTGCCCGACGCTGAAAAACTCAAGATCAAATCGGGCCTGGTCATCGAGATCACGAAGGCGATGCGCCGCCTGAACTTGACCCAAAAAGCCGCTGCCGGGCGCATGGGAATCCCCCAGCCCAAGGTGTCGGCCATGTTGCGTGGCGACTTCACCAATTTGTCTGAGCGCAAGCTGATGGACTGCCTGAACCGCTTGGGCTACGACATTGAAATCAAGGTGCGGCCAACGGCTGAGCCTGTAGGGCATTTGATGCTGGCTATTGCGTAAGTCACCGGCTTTGATGGTGCGTGAAGCGCACGCACCGATGGTAAAACGTTTGACACACCGATGAGCGGTGATTGGTGGCTTCAAAGTACTACCCTTTGAACCGCCTGACAACCAATAGGAGATCCCGTGACAGCAGACGCACCACCCCCCACTCACCGCACCGTCGCCGCCAACGGCATCACCCTGCACATCACCGAGCAGGGCAGCGGCCCGCTGGTGTTGCTGTGCCATGGCTGGCCCGAGCTGGCCTATTCGTGGCGGCATCAGATGCCGGTGCTGGCAGAGGCCGGGTACCGCGTGGTCGCGCCCGACATGCGCGGCTACGGCGGCAGCTCGGTGCCGCAGGCCATTGCCGACTACGCGATCACCGACCTGGTGGGCGACATGGTGGCGCTGGTGGCGGCGCTGGGCGAGACGCGGGCCTGCATCGTCGGGCACGACTGGGGCGCGAACGTGGCCTGGAGCGCTGCGCTGATGCGGCCCGACCTGTTCACGGCTGTCGCCGCGCTGAGTGTGCCGCACCGCCCGCGCAACCCGGCCGCGCCGCCGCTGGCCCTGCTGCGGGCGGCAGGGCTGGAGGACTTCTACTGGTTCTATTTCAACCGCGAAGGCGAGGCCGAAGCCGAGTTCGAGAGCGATATCGAGTCTGCGTTGCGCAAGGTGCTGGTGGGCATCTCGGGCGACGCTGCTGCTTCTGGCGCAAAAGGTGGCGGTAGTGCCTTGAACGTGCCAGCTGGGCACGGGTTTCTGGATGGCCTTGTCGACCCGCCTGAGCTGCCGGCCTGGCTGGGCGAAGCCGATATTGCGGTGTATGCGGCAGCGTTTCGTAAAAACGGCCTGCGCGGCCCCTTCAACTGGTACCGCAACCTGGACCGCAACTGGGCGCTGCTGGCGCCGTTTCAAGGCGCCAAGGTCTTGCCGCCCGCGCTGTTCATCGCAGGCGACCGCGACGCAGTGATTGCCTCACCCATGGGGAAGAGGGCGCTGGAGACGCTGGAGGCGAGTGTGCCGAAGCTGCGCGGCAAAGTGTTGATCCCCGGCGCCGGGCACTGGGTCCAGCAGGAGCGGCCCGCTGAGGTGAATGCCGCGCTGCTGCAGTTTCTGGCGGCTGATTACCCGCCGGGCCAGTAGCAATCAAAAAGTTAACACCCATGTTAATTTGTTATGAGAAATGCCAAATTTCGGTATTTTTATGAAAAAATTGGCACTCAAGTCACGTTAAATATCAATAGTTTGCTATATATATTATAGCAATCGCATTGAAACCCATGCCCGGCTCATGAGGCCGCCTGGCGCCTCAGCCTGTTTCGGGCGCGGGCTCAAGTGGCGCTGGCCTGTGGCTGCGCACCACCCACACCGCGTAGACGGCGAAGACCAGCGTGGCCGCCAGCAGGATGAGCGCCTGCTGCGCCAGCGGCAGCGCCGGGAAAAACGCGAACAACACGGCGAAGGGGGCGCCACCAATGGCCGTGGAGAGCGCGTTTTCAAAACGCGTGGTTTTGTGGCTGAACAGGCCGAGCACGTAAGACAGAATGTCTGCCGGAAAGGTCATGCGCAGCACCAGCAGCGACAGCAGGTGGTGGCGCGGGTGGATCAGCCGGTCGATGCGCGCATAACGCGTCACCCTGGGAAACGTGCGCAGCAGCCAGGGGCTGACCCGGCGCGCCAGATCAAAGGATATCGCCGCTCCGGCCACCCAGCCGCCTGTGATGATCAAGGCCGTCCACCAGGGGCCCCAGAGCAACACGGCAAACGGCACCAGCGGCAGGTTGCTGAACAGCGGCAAGACCACAGCCAGCGCGGTAGTGCTGAAAAAGACCACCACGCCCACCGGGCCGTGATTGGCCAGTGCGGCGCCAATGGGCGCCGCGTACAGGCGCGCCAACACGATCGCCAGGCCAAACAGCAATAACACCCACGCCAGCGATCGCGCCGTGGGCAACAGGTCTTTGCGGGTCAGGTGGTGAGTTGAAGCGTGGGCGGGTGCGTGCATGGCAAAGGGCGCGGGCTTGGTGGGGGCAAGCGCCGGAGCCTGCGTGCGTGCCACCCACCCGTTGATGTTAGGCGGCTTGGCCCATGCCGGTTTGATTTTCATCAAGGCCCGGTCAATGGCAGGTACACACTGTGCCCAAGGCGTTGTTGTTGCAGAAATCGAGCCAACTGGGTGCGGCGCCGCACGGACTGCGCGAGCGACGCGCCTTATGGTGAACTGGAGTGTGACAAGCGCATGAGATAGCGGCGTCTGGCCGTGCAAACAGTGAAAAGGTTGATATGCTGAAAAACAAAGTTGCATTGGTCACGGGCGCGTCGTCCGGCATTGGCCGCGCTGTCGCCTTGGTTTGGGCGCGCGAGGGCGCGAAAGTGGTGGTGTCGGACATCAATGAAAGCGCCGGCGAGGAAACTGCGGCGCTGGTGCGGGCGCAGGGCGCAGAAGCCTTGTTTGTCGCGGCTGACGCGGGCAAACCGGAAGACAGCAAAAATCTGGTGCAGCGCGCGGTGGCGCATTTTGGGCGGCTGGACGTGGCCTGCAACAACGCCGGCATTGCCGGCCCCAGCGCGCCGACAGCCGACTACCCGCTGGAAGGCTGGGCGCAGGTGATCAACATCAACCTGTCGGGCGTTTTCTACGGCATGCAGCCGCAGATCACGGCCATGCTCAAAACGGGTGGTGGCGCCATCGTCAATGTCGCTTCCATACTGGGCGCCGTGGCTTTTGCGCAGGCGCCCGCGTATACCGCCGCCAAACATGGCGTGATCGGTCTCACACAGGCGGCGGCGCTGGAGTACGGCGGATTGGGCATTCGCATCAACGCGGTGGGGCCGGGCTTTATACACACCCCGATGATCAGCGCCCTGGAGCAAGACGCCGCGACCCATGCGATGCTGGTCAGCGCCCACCCCATCGGCCGCCTGGGCCGGGCTGAAGAGGTGGCTGAGCTGGTGGCTTGGCTGTCGTCAGACCGGGCCTCATTCGTGACTGGTTCCTATTACCCGGTTGACGGTGGTTACCTCGCGCGCTGAGCCTTCGCCCATGCCGGCCGCAGGTGCCCCGGCGCTCAGCCTTATTGCGGCTTGATGCCAGCCGTCTTGATCACCCGGGTCCAGTTGGTGATCTCGGACGCGGTGAAGTCGGCGTAGACCTTGCTGCCCTGCGGGGGCACCACAAAACCCTGGCCTTCCATACGCGCCTTGATGGCGGCGGAGCCCATGGCCTGTTTCATGGCCGCTTCGAGTTTGTCAACGATGGGCTGGGGCGTGCCTTTGGGGGCCGACATGCCCGACCAGCTCAAGGCCTGGAAGCCGGGGAAGCCGGATTCGGCCACTGTGGGCACATCCGGGTAGAGCGGGTTGCGCTGCAGGCTCGAGACCGCCAGGGCGCGCAGTTTGCCGGCCTTGACGTGTTGAAGCGCCACGTCCTGGTTGATGAACATCATCGGGATTTCATTGGCCAACACGGCGTTCATCATCGGGCCACCGCCCCGGTAAGGAATGCCGGTCAGGAAGATGCCGGCGGTTTGTTTGAACAGCTCCATCGCCATGTGGCCGCTGGCCGCGTAGGTGTAACCGTAGTCGAGTTTGCCGGGGTTGGCCTTGGCGTAGGTCACCAGGTCTTTCAGGGTTTTGAAGGGCCGTTCCGCATTGACCACCAGCACATTCGGGCCGTGGTGGATCTGGCTGATGTGCGCGTAGTCGGCATTCGAGTTGTATTTGAGGTTCGGGTCCAGGCCGTGTGCCACGGCATTGGAGCCCACTCCCGTCAGAGTGATCGTGTAACCGTCTGCGGCTGCTTTGGCCCCGCGCTCGGCGCCAATCACACCGCCGCCACCGCCGATGTTTTCCACGAGGAAAGGTTGTTTGAGAATCTTGCCGAGTTCGTCTGCCGCCATGCGCGCCATGATGTCGCTGGTGCCGCCCGGCGGGAAGGGCACGATGACCTTGACGGGTTTGTTCGGGTAGTCGCTCTGCGCCAGGGCGAGCCCAGCGGTGGCGACGAAAACAAGCGCCGCCTGGGACAGCGCCGCAAGGGCAGTTGGGATGAGTTTCATGGGCTCGGTCTTTCAGGAATCGGTGTAAAGCAGAATGGCAATCGGGCATTGTCGCGCGGCTGGCGCCCTCACCCTGTCATGGATATCACCAATGGTGGTTGCCCCCAGCGGGCCCAGCGGACTCGGCGTCAGCGCAGTGTGCGAAAAAATGCCCGAACTTCGTTTACAAACAGTTCGGGCTGCTCGAATGCCGCGAAATGGCCACCCCGGGGCATCTCGCTCCAGTGTGTGATGTGGGTGAAACGCGGCGCCATCCAGGCGCGCACCGGAGTGACGATTTCTTTGGGGAACACCGCCACGCCGGTGGGGATGTTGACCGGCGCAGTCGAGCGTTTGCCAAAACTCTCCCAATACAAACGCGCTGATGAGGCGGCCGAGTTGGTGGCCCAGTACAACATCACGTTGTCCAGCAGTTCGTCGCGTGTGAAGATGTTTTCAGGGTGGCCATTGCAGTCGGTCCACGCCCAGAATTTCTCCAGAATCCAGGCCGCTTGCCCGGCAGGCGAATCGGCCAGACCATAGGCCAGCGTTTGCGGACGCGTGGCCTGTTGCGTGGAATAACCGGAATCCCATTGCCGGTATTGCGTCATGCCGTCAAGCGCGCGCTGCTCCTGGGGCGTTGGCGCACCCGCAAGGGCAGGCGGCGTGCCCATGGCCAGCGTGATGTGGATGCCCGCGCAATGTGCCGCGTCGAGGTGGCCCAAATCGGCCGTGATGCCCGAGCCCCAATCGCCGCCCTGCGCGCCATACCGCGCGTAGCCCAGCCGAGCCATCAACACAGCCCATGCCCTGGCAATACGCTCCCGGTTCCAGCCGGTGGACTCGGGTTTGCCCGAAAAAGCAAAACCCGGCAGCGAGGGGCAGACGACGTGAAAGGCGTCTTCAGCCTTGCCACCAAAGGCCGTCGGGTTGACCAGCGGTTCAATCACTTTGTGGAACTCGACGATGGAGCCCGGCCAGCCGTGGGTGATCAACAAAGGCATCGCGTCGGCATGCGGGGAGCGCATGTGGATGAAATGGAAATTCAGACCGTCGATCGGCGTAGTGAACTGCGCGAAGCGGTTCAGCGCGGCTTCTTGCTTGCGCCAATCAAAACCGTCCGCCCAATAGGCGCAGATGTCCTGAATCCAGGCCAGCGGCGCGCCTTGGCTCCAGTCACCCACCAGTTCGGCCTCGGGCCAACGGGTGTTGCGCAGACGGGCGCGCAGGTCGTGCAGGACGGCATCGTCAAAGGCGATGCGAAAGGGCGTGATCGCATCGGCAGACATGGCTTGGGCCGCTTCGGCGGGTGCCGTCACGCCTGGAGCATTTTCCCCAGCGCGATCAAGGCCGGAATCGTGATCGGATCATTCGCCGCGCTGGCTGCGATCGGGTGCGAGCCAAACCGCGCCACCACCAAATCCGCTTTGGGCGCGATGTAAAGGCGCTGGCCGTGGATGCCGCGCGCCTCATAAGCGTCGTGTTCATTGTGCGTCACCCACCACATGTTGCGGTAGCTGTAACCCGGCAGCAGCGCGTAACCGGCCTTGGCAAATTTGGCCGGGTCGGCACCCCGGTTGCAGTCGGCCACCACGGCTTCGGGAATCACTTGCTGGCCGCCATATGCGCCTTGGCTCCGCATCATTTCGCCGAAGCGCGCCAGGTCCCTGAGCGAGGCGCACAAGCCGCCGCCGCCAAACGGCACACCGATGGAATCAACACTGATGAAGGCGTCTTCCTCGCAGCCAAGTTTTTGCCAGATGCGTTCGCTGAGCATCTCGGCCAAACCCTGGCCGGTGACGCGTTTCATGACCCAGCACATCACGTCGGTATTGACCGTTTTGTAGGCAAAAGCCTGGCCGTGTTCACCTTCTTTCTTGAGGGTGGTCAGAAAATCGTACATTGTTTGCGGGCCGCTGTAGTCGAGGCCTTTGGCTCGGAAACCAGCGGCGCGGGCGGCGTCCCAAATCTCGGCTTTGGGGTCGGTATACAGCTCGGAATATTTCACACCAATTTGCATGTCCATCACCTGGCGCAAGGTGGCGTCGGCATAAGCGGTGTGGGCCATCTCAGGCAGGTAATGCGGGATCGGTTTTTTCTCGTCCAGCACGCCTTCATGCACCAGCGTGGCGCACAGTGAGGCGGCGTAAGACTTGGTGATCGAGAAACAGGAATGCGCTGTAGGGGGCTGCATCGCCCCAAGGTATTTTTCATACACACGCTGGCCTTTGTGCAGCACCACAACAGCGTCGGTGTAGGTGTCGGCGAGGCTGTCAGCCCAGATGCGCGGGCCGCCCAACAGGTCGGTAAACGTCAATGCATCGATGGCGGCTTGGGTTGCGGAGTTGACTGTGCCCAGGTCACTCGGCACCTGGCCGCCACGGCGCACGTTGACGGTGGGCACCAGCTCGCGCATGTGGGAGAGGGTCCAGCGGTTTTGCGGGAAATTCAAAAACCGGTCGTCGGCAAAACGGATTTGTTGGTCTGGCGGTGGCGGTGAACCTTGCATCCAGCCCAGAAGGTTTGGGTCGGAGGTGACGCCGTCGAGGTAGGTTTTGCCGTCAAACGTCTGCTGGCCAGCGGGCATGTCGTGTCTCCTTTGAAATGGTTTGAACCGGTGTACAGGGTTGCTTTTGATTAATTTCGTGTTTAGTCAAATTTAACTTAATAATTGTTTAATTAATACTCTATTTTGTTCATATAAACTATAGCTGATAATTATTGTTTTACGTGACTTTATGCTGAATATTCTTTGGAGTAGTTTATCTGATAAATTTAAATTTGCATTCAAATCCACCCATCAGGCGGCCGGCCGTTGCGCAATCCGCTGCGCCGGGTCATAAAAGAAGGTCTCCTGTGCAATGCGCTCGCCGTCCCAGCGTTGCCAGGCGATTTCTTCCATGCGTGTGGTGCTGCCGTCCTGCCACTCAAACTGGAAAACCCACCGGATCGCCACGTGGTCTTCATGGACCAGCACCGGCCGCACGCAGCGGGACGACACCGTCTTGGCCCGCGCCAGCACGCGCGCTTCACCGGTCATGAGTGTGTCGCGCCCCACCCGCGGCGCGGCCTGATTTTCTTGCATCGAGGCGTCTTCGGTATAGAACGCTTCAATGGCTTCGACGTGCTGGTTTTGCTCGACCAGGGTGATAAAGCGCTCCAGCGTTTCGTGGGTGGGCATGTCTACCCCCGCATCAGCGCTTCAATCTCGTCGCCATTCACTGGCACCCCGCGTGAAATCAGCTCGCAGCCGGTGGCTGTGACGATGGCGTCGTCTTCAATGCGGATGCCGATGTTGTGGAACTGCTCGGGCACGCCAGGGGCCGGGCGCACGTAGATGCCGGGTTCGATGGTCAACACCATGCCGGGGTGCAACACGCGCGCCGGGCGGTTCACGATGGTCTCACCCGTGAGCGCGTCTTTGCGCACACTGGTCTGGCCAAGCTCCGACGGTTCGAGGTAAGCGCCCGGGTCGTGCACGTCCAGGCCGAGCCAGTGGCCGGTGCGGTGCATGTAAAACTGGAAATAACTGCGTTTTTCGATCACGTCTTCGAGTGAGCCGACCTTGTTTTTGTCGAGCAGGCCGACGTCGAGCATGCCCTGGGCCAGCACTTTCACGCTGGCTTCGTGCGGGTCGGTGAAACGCGCGCCGGCTTTTGTGGCGTCCACGGCGGCCTGTTGCGAGGCCAGCACCAGGTCATACAGGGCGCGCTGCGGCGCCGTGAACTTGCCATTGGCCGGGAAAGTGCGGGTGATGTCGCTGGCGTAGCTGTCAAGCTCGCAGCCGGCGTCGATCAGCACCAGCTCGCCGGCGCGCACCGGCGCGGCGTCGGCGCGGTAATGCAACACGCAGGCATTGGCGCCCGCCGCGACGATGGAGCCATACGCCGGGTATTGCGAGCCGTGCAGGCGGAACTCGTGCAGCAGCTCGGCGTCCAGGTGGTACTCGCGCACCTCCTTGCCTTCGCGCAACATGCGGGCCGAGAGTTTCATCGCCCGGATGTGCGCCCCCGCGCTGATGCGGCCGGCGCGGCGCATGATGTCTTGCTCATGCGCGTCTTTGACCAGGCGCATGTCATCGAGCAGGGTGCACAGGTCGCGTTGCTGGCCGGGACAGACCGCGCCGAAGCGGATGCGCGCGCGCAGGCCCTGCAACCAGCCGTCCAGCCGCGTTTCAAGGCCTTTGTGGGTGGCAAACGGATACCAGACCACCTCGCGGTTGTCGAGCAGACGGGGCATTTCGGTGTCCAGCGCCGCCACGGGAAAAGCCGCGTCCATGCCGAGCGTGGCAGGCGCTGCATCGGGCCCCAGACGAATGCCGTCCCAGATTTCACGCTCCAGGTCTTTCGGGTTGCAAAACAGGGTGCTGCTGCCGTCGCCCTTGAGCGCCAGCCAGGCGTTGGGCTCGGTGAACCCGGTGAGGTAATAGAAATAACTGTCGTGCCGGTACAAAAAATCACTGTCGCGGTTGCGCGGGCGTTCTGGCGCGGTTGGCACGATGGCCAGGCCTCCGAGCCCCAGTTGTCGGGCCAGCGCGGCGCGGCGTTGGGTGTAAATCGAATGGGAAGGGGTCATTGCCATATCGTTCATTCAGCCGGTTCTCAGTGTCTGTGAAGGCGCATTTTCGCTCTGATTCAGGGCTTGCAGGCGCTCAGGGGTGCCAACGTCTGTCCAAAGTCCTTGGTAAAGCTCCGCGCTTACCCGCCCGGCGTCCATCGCAGCGCGCAGGATCGGCGCCAACGCCGCCTTCGCGCCTTCGGTGTTGCCCGGCTTGATGGCGCAATACGGCGGTGAAAACAAGGCGCTGCGGTACAGGCCGATGGTGCTGTAAGTGAACTTCGGCGCCAGAGACGTTCTCGGCAGGTTCAACGCGAGGCCATCTGCGCCCAGGCCGAAATCGCCCAGCGGGTTGTGGGCCGGATTGGGCGCCAGCCAGATATGGGCCAAGTGGCCGCTGGTTTTGAACGCCTCCACCGCCAATGGGTGAAACGCAAAATCGGGGGCAAACACATCGCCCGCCAGCACCCAGAACACATCCTCCAGCAGCGGCAAGGCGCGCACGATGCCTCCGGCAGTTTCCAAAGCGCCGCCAAAATCGTGCCCTTCGTGGGAGTAAGCCAGCGACAGCGCCGGCGTTATTTGCGCGCCGCTGCCAAAAGCCTGTTCAATCTGATCACCTAACCAGGCGGTGTTGATCACCAAGTGCTGGAAGCCTCCGCGCGCCAAAGCTTCCATTGGCCATTGCATCAGGGGTTTGCCGCGCACCTTCAGCAGCGGCTTGGGACAGGTGTCCGTGAGTGGCCGCATACGCTCGCCACGGCCAGCAGCGAGGAGAATGGCGTGGGCTTTGGCGGGCATGGGCGGCATTATCAGCGGGGCGTGCCGGTACCCCCGCTAAAATCGCCGCTTCCCCCGAACCCTTCCCCGAACCCTTTCCCCGAACCTTCTTCCCGGAACCTTTGATGGCCCAATCCCCTGGCAAATCCGCTGGCGTCTCTCAAACCATGGCCAACGCCATTCGCGCACTGGCCATGGACGCCGTTCAACAAGCCAATTCCGGCCACCCAGGCGCTCCAATGGGCATGGCCGACATGGCGGTTGCCCTGTGGGGTGACCACCTCCAGCACAACCCGGCCAATCCGCACTGGATGAACCGCGACCGCTTTGTGCTCTCCAACGGCCACGGCTCCATGCTGATCTACGCCGTGTTGCACCTCACGGGCTACAAACTGCCGATCAACGAGCTGAAAAACTTCCGCCAGTTGCACAGCAAAACCGCAGGCCACCCGGAGATGGGTGTCACACCCGGCATTGAAACCACCACCGGCCCGCTTGGCCAGGGCCTCACGAACGCGGTCGGCATGGCACTGGCCGAAAAGCTGCTGGCCTCGGAATTCAACCGCGACGGGCATGCGGTGGTCGATCACCACACCTATGTGTTCCTGGGCGATGGCTGCCTGATGGAGGGCATCAGCCACGAGGCGGCGGCGCTCGCGGGGGCATGGAAGCTGAACAAACTGGTCGCGCTGTACGACGACAACGGCATCAGCATCGACGGCCAGGTGGCGCCCTGGTTCATCGACAACACGGCGCAGCGGTTCGCCGCGTATGGCTGGAATGTGGTTGGCGCGGTCAATGGCAATGACGCCGAAGCCGTGTCCAAAGCCATCGCAGGCGCCAAAAACAACGGCGAGCGCCCAACGCTCATCCTCTGCAAAACCGCTATCGGGTTCGGCTCACCCAACCGCGCCAACACCGCCAAGGCCCATGGTGAACCGCTTGGCGCGGAGGAAATCAAACTCACCCGCGGCGCCTTGGGCTGGAACCACGCGCCGTTTGTGGTGCCCAAAGAAATCTACGCGGATTGGGATGCCAAAGTCGCCGGGGCCGCCGCAGAAAAAGCCTGGACCGGCAAATTCGCCGCCTACGCTGCCGCCTTCCCCGCAGAGGCCAAGGAACTCAAGCGCCGCATGACGGGCGAGTTACCGAAAAATTTCGCGCAAACGGCAGTCGACACTGTCATCGCCGCCGACGGGAAACAGGAAACCGTCGCCTCGCGCAAAGCGTCGCAACTCGCACTGGAATCCTTCACCGCTGCCCTGCCCGAAATGCTTGGCGGCTCGGCCGATTTGACCGGCTCGAACCTCACCAACACCAAATCCACACCGGCCTTGCGTTTCAATCTCGCCGGTGACGTGGTGAAAACGCCCGAGGGGCTGGGTGGCCGTCACATCAACTACGGCGTGCGCGAATTCGGCATGGCTGCCATCATGAATGGCGTGGCGCTGCACGGTGGTTTCATCCCCTACGGCGGCACCTTCCTCACCTTCAGCGACTACAGCCGCAATGCCATTCGCATGGCCGCGCTGATGAAGCTGCGCGTGATCCACGTCTTCACCCACGACAGCATCGGTCTGGGCGAGGATGGGCCCACGCACCAGTCGGTGGAACATGCCGCGTCCCTGCGCTTGATTCCGAATCTGGACGTCTGGCGGCCTGCTGACACGGCCGAAACCGCCGTGGCCTGGGCGGTGGCGCTGCAAAACAAATCGAAACCCACAGCGCTCCTGCTCTCACGCCAGAACATTGCGTATTCGGCCAAAGGCAAGGCAGACGGCGCGGCATTCGAATCCGACGCGTTTGGGCTGGACGCCATCAGCAAGGGCGCCTACGTGCTGGCCGAGCCGTCGCAAGCTGGTCTGCGCAAAAAAGCCCAGGCGGTCATCATCGCCACCGGCTCGGAAGTGCCCCTGGCGATGGCGGCACAGGCGCAGTTGGCGGCCCGGAAGATCGCGGTGCGTGTGGTCTCAATGCCCAGCGCCACGACGTTCGACCTGCAGTCCGAAGCCTACAAAACCGCAGTGTTGCCGGCCGGCCTGCCGCGCGTGGCCGTTGAAATGGGCGCCACCGGCGGCTGGTGGAAATACGGCTGCGCGGCCGTGGTCGGCATCGACACCTACGGCGAATCGGCCCCCGCGCCTGTGTTGTTCAAACACTTCGGCTTCACGGCCGAGAACCTCACGGCCACGGTGGAAAAGGTTTTGGCTAGATAACTACCATGACTTCATCCTTGCTATTGAATACTGCCACGCCGACGTTTGGCGAGCTATTTACTAACGGGCGCACCTTTGCCGTACCAAGATTTCAACGAAACTACAAATGGGATGAAGACCAGTGGGAAGAGCTATGGCAAGACTTGATTGCCGCAGCGCAAAATGACAAAGAGCATTACATGGGAGCAATTGTTCTCAAGACCCATGAAACGCGGAAACATTTTGAAGTTATTGACGGTCAACAGCGCTTAGCAACACTGACACTTTTTGTGTTGGGGGCTGTCCAGTGCTTTGAGACATGGGCGACAAACGGCCAAGATGCGGCTGCCAACAATGAGCGGGCCCAGTTATATAGAGGGCGGTTTTTACGCGCCAAAGACGCGGCTTCGCTAGTTGAGACCAGCCGTCTTGAGTTGAACCGGAACGATGCTGCTTTTTTTAAAAGTACGCTTTTGCAGCTTCGTAAGCCAGTTGCCCCTACTCGGCTACGCGAGTCCGAAAAACTAATGTTGCATGCGTTCAACTATTTTGTGGCTAAGTTGCAAGACCGTTTTGGTGCGACTCAAGATGCTGCGGGTTTAAGCCATCTTCTGGACGCCGCCTCGGACAAATTGCTTTTCATTCAGATTTTGGTCAGCGACGAAATGGACGCCTACACAGTATTTGAAACATTGAACGCAAGAGGCACACAACTTACCGTCACGGATCTGCTGAAAAATTATCTATTCTCTCGATTTGGGCAGGATGAAAACGCAATAGATGTCGCAGAAGAGCAATGGAATCGTATTACGTCAAATCGCGAAAAGGAATTTCCCAAGCTTCTACGGCACTATTGGAATTCTCATCATGGGGTAACGAGGCCACCTAGACTTTTCAAGGAAATTCGCGAGTCAGTAAAGAAGCATGACGATGCAACGTCTCTGCTTGATGAGCTGGAACTGGTTTCTGTTCTTTATTCCGCATTGCGCAACCCCGACGACGAGCTTTGGCTCGAAGTCCCTGCCGCACGAAAGCATGTAGCGGAAATTGACTTGTTTAATGTGACGCAGTGCTATCCCTTGCTTTTTGCTTCATGGAAGCATATGCGGTCAGAATTCGTTGCGGTTTTGAGGATTTGCTCCGTCATCTCATTCAGATACATTGTGATTGGGAAGTTGAATACCCAACCAATGGAGAGGGCATACGTCGACGCTGCTCAAAACGTAAGGCAGGGCGCAATTGGTACGCCCGGGCAGTTGTTGGCCAGCCTGCGCTCACTGTATGTGTCTGACGAACAGTTCGAAGCTGATTTTGAGTTGGCGAAAATCCCAACGCCCAATAACCGCGAATTGGTGCGCTACGTCTTGTTTGCAATTGAAAATCAGCTGAGTGGCAATCACCGTTCTTACCAAAACGATGGTGCCGCTGTCGAACATATTCTTCCGGAAAACCCTGATGAGGTTTGGACGGCAGTGTTCCCTGATCCCAGTATGGATGTCTATCGGTTGGGCAATTACACATTGCTTGAAGCAGGTGCAAATCGAAGAGTGGACCGTCATCCAATCGGAGACAAGAAGATTGAATATGCAAAGAGCGGCTACAAACTTTCGAATAGCTTCGGATGGAATGAGTGGACACGATCTCAACTCAACGAGCGGCAACATTGGATGGCTAAGACAGCAACCGCAATTTGGCGGTTGAACTATTGATTTTTAATCGGAGCAAACTATGGCAATCAAACTCGGCATCAACGGCTTTGGCCGCATCGGTCGCAACGTGCTGCGCGCAGCGGCGCAGAACTTCCCCGACATTGAAATCGTCGGCATCAACGACCTGCTGGAGCCGGAATACCTGGCCTACATGCTGCAGTACGACTCTGTGCACGGCCGCTTCAAGGGCGACATTGCGGTGGAAGGCAACACCCTCATCGTCAACGGCAAACGCATTCGTCTCACCCAGGAGCGCGACCCGTCGGCGCTCAAGTGGAACGAGATCGGCGCCGAAACCGTGCTGGAAGCCACCGGCCTTTTTCTGGACAAGGCCTCGGGTGAAAAACACCTTGCCGCCGGCGCGAAAAAGGTCATTTTCTCAGCGCCGAGCAAAGACGACACGCCGATGTTTGTCTTCGGTGTGAACGACAAGACCTACAAAGGTGAAGCGATCATTTCCAACGCCAGTTGCACCACCAACTGCCTGGCGCCCATCGCCAAGGTGCTCAACGACAAATGGGGCATCAAACGCGG